>SKZB01000343.1 GCA_007127615.1 Phycisphaerales bacterium
AATTTCGCTGCCGACCTCGGCCCGCATGAACATCTTTGCGGAAGAATCCCCGCCACTGGCGGTGGAGGCCGCCGATCGCGCGATTCGCGCTGCCGGAATCAATGCGAGCAACGTGACCGATCTGATCGTGGTCTCGTGTACCGGATTCGCCGCCCCGGGGTTGGATGTGGCGCTGGTTGAACGTCTGGGGCTGTCCGGCCGGGTGCGGCGCACCATGATCGGATACATGGGCTGTTTCGGCGCGATCACGGGCCTGCGCAGCGCGATCGGCGCGTGCGCTGCCGATCCCGGTGCGTGCGCGCTGGTGGTCTGCTGTGAACTCTGTTCGCTGCACCTGCGCGAAGATCAGTCGGTGGAGAATCAGGTCGCCTCGTCTCTGTTCGGCGATGGCGCCGCCGCCGCGATCGTGACGGCTTCACCGCCCCGGGATTTGAACGGTGCCCCGGCGGGTTCCCCTCCGCTCGGCCGGCTCGCGCTTGGCGCGACGAAGTTGCTTCCCGAAGGTCGGGACTGGATGAGCTGGCGGATCACCGATGCCGGCTTTGCGATGACGCTCTCCAAGCGCGTACCCGAAGCGCTCGAAGCGACGATTGCATCGTTTGTCGAGGATCACTTCGATCGGCTCGATCTTGCGGGATACTGCGTGCATCCGGGGGGGCCGGGAATTCTCGATGCAGTCCAGCGCGGGTTGGCGCTTCGGAATGAAAACGCACTCCGCTCCGCGCGAACGGTCCTGCGCGAGAAGGGCAACATGTCCTCCGGCACCGTTTTGTTTGTCCTCGAGGAAGCGATGCGAGCCGGAGAACCGTTGCCGACGCTGCTGCTCGCGTTCGGTCCGGGATTGACGATCGAAGCGCTTCCGATTCTGCCGGTCGCGGCACGGTAACCGGCCACAAGCGGGGATGCGAAGTCGGGGCCTCGTTATGATCTGACGCCATGTCGAATGACCAGGACACCGTCGGCCGCGCGTACGCTTTCGTGAGCGGCGACGATGATGAAGATCGCTTGTGCGAGGATATCTCCGAGTCGGCGTGCCGCCATCAGCCGCGCAATTTTTTCCTGAACGTCGGTAACGGCATGGCGACCAAGCTGGCGGAACAGCTTGCCTCGCCGGGACTGGTTCTGGCGTGGCTGCTGTCGGCGATCGGGGCGCCGTCGTTTCTCGCCGGGTGGCTCGTGCCGATCCGGCGGGCGGGCTCGCTCGCGCCGCAGATGATGATCGCCGGCGCGATCCGGCGCCAAGCGGTGCGCAAGTGGTTCTGGGTCGCGGCCGGGATCACCCAGGCGATCACGCTGGTGCTGATGGCGATCGCCGTGGCATTCCTCCCCCCGCTCGGCGCCGGCTTCGCGGTCGTCTCCTTGCTGCTGATCTTCTCGATCGCCAGCGGCGTGGGGTCGGTCGCCTTCAGCGACGTGGTGGGCAAGACCATCACCAGGGGACGCCGCGGCCGCATGCTGGCCCTGCGCGCGAGTCTTGGCGGCGTGCTCGCGCTCGGGGCGGGGCTGATTCTGCGCCAGACGGTGGAGAACGACGACGCCGTCGGCGTCTACATTCTGCTCATCGTGATCGCCGCCGCGCTCTGGGCGCTCGGGTCGATCCTGTTCGCGTTCATGCTCGAAGCGCCCGGCGCGAGTGACGGCAGCCGCACGATGTTCACCGAATTGAAAGGCGGCTGGACACTCATCAAACGTGAGTCGAGCATCCGCCGCTTCATCATCGCGCGGTGTCTGCTGACCGGCGTGGAGCTGTCGATTCCGTTCTACGCCCTGCACGCACGGGCGCTGGATCCAATCGATTCCAGCGCCCTGGGCATCTTCATCATCGCGGTGAGCCTGGCGGAGATTCTTTCCAGCCCGGTCTGGGGTAGGTTTGCCGATCGTTCCAGCCGGGGGGTAATGATCGTCGCGGGATTCATTGCGGGCGGCGCGGGGGTCTTCGCGCTGCTGTTTGATCTACTCCCCCAAGCGTGGCAGAGTGCCTACGTCTATGGCCTGGTGTTTCTTCTGATCGGGCTCGCGCACGGCGGCATCCGCCTGGGGCGAAAGACGTGGATCATCGACGCGGCGCCGAAGGACGACCGTCCGACGTGGGTCGCGCTCTCGAACACGATCGTGGGCGTGGCGATGATCGCCGCCGCCGGGCTGGGCGTGATCGCGGATCTCTTCACCGTGCAGGTGCTGATCGGGGTGCTGATCGTGATCGCGCTGGCGGGCAGCGCCGCGGCGTGGTGGATGCCGGAAGCGGATTCGGCTCGCGCGGGCTGAGCCGGCCGGCCGCATTGCAATTCGTCGGCGGTTCCGTCACGATACCCCGACGATTTTCACATCCCGAGGATCACGCATGGCTGAGCACGATTCGACCCCGCCTCCCCCATCATCGCCGCCACCGTCCCCGGCACCGCCGAGCGGGCCGCCGCAGGACGAGAACGTCCTGCAGGACGTCTTCCAGACCCGCTACCGCGAGGTGACGGTCAGCGCGATCGTCTTTGCGATCCTGATCGGGATCGTGATGAACGCGGCGATCACCTACGCCGGCCTCAAGATCGGCTTCACGATCGGCGGATCCGCGATCGCGGCCGTCCTCGGCTTCGGCGTATTGCGCGGCCTGCTGCGCAAAGGATCGATCCTCGAAACCAACATCGCCCAGACGATCGCCTCGGCGGTCAACACCTCCAACTCCGGCGTCATCTTCACCGTGCCCGTCCTTTTCCTGCTCGGCTACCAGATCACGATGGGCGACCGGGATTTCTGGACGATCACCCTCGCCTGCGTGGCCGGGGCGCTGCTCGGCACGGTGTTCATCATCCCGCTGCGAAAACAGATGCTGGATATCGAGCGGCTTCGTTTCCCCAGCCCGACGGGGGTGGCGACGATTCTCAAGTCCCCCGGCGCGGGCACCGCCAAGGCGGTCGTTCTGCTCGCCGGCTGTCTGCTGGGCGCGATCATCGTGCTCCCCGCCTCCCTGCCGTCGATCCAGATCACCGCGTCGCTCGATGAGCTCGATGCGCTGGTCGAGCGGGATCGAATCACCCCGGCGGAGCGCGACCATACCCGGATGATCGCGCGGTGGATCGACGAAGAGGCTGCCCCGCAGGAGGTTTACGTCCTGGGGGAACGGGCGGCCGCCCGCCGGGAACTGCGTCAGCGGGTCGATGCGGCCGCTGAGACCCGCGCGGACAATCTGCTCGAACTTCGTGCTCAGTTCCGCGAAGTCGACCGCGCCCTGGATGCGGATTTCGCGGCCGTGCCGTACAACGAACACCTCGCCCGGCAGGCCTATCTCGCAACGGAGGGCGAGCGGGACTGGAGCGACCTGCGCGACCGGCAGACGGGCTGGGCGACCCGGCCGATCTTCGGCTACCAGGATATTCCCTGGCGGTATCCGGCCGAGATCGACGAGGAAGCCACCGCGCAGGTGCAGGCCGCAGACCCCGGGGCGGATCCGGTGCTCACGCGGCGCGTCGATCGCAACCGTGACGGCCGGCCGGACAAGCGTTTCGCGGACAACTCGATCGACATCGGCCGGTGGATCGGTCTGCCGGGTCAGTTCCCGCTGATTCTGGCGATCGCGCCGTTCGCCCTCGGCGCGGGGTACATCACCGGCAAGGCGGGCCTGTTCGTCCTCGCGGGCGGGATTCTCGCCTACTTCTTTATCACGCCGATTGCGTTCAACTCCGGCTGGATGCCCGCGACCGTTCAGGCCCACCAGGCCGGTGGTTACAGTCTCACCGAGTTCACGCGGCCGCTGGGGATCGGGCTGCTGCTCGGCGGCGCGATGCTGGGGATCATCTTTTCCTTCCCCGCCATTCGGGAAGCGATCAAGTCGATCGGGGCGGCCAGCAAGTTGAAGTCGGGCAGCGATGAACTCGGGCTGAAAACGATCGGCGTGTCGATCGTGCTCGGCCTGATCGTGCTCTTTATTGCCGCGGACATTGCCGGCAACACCCCGATCAATCCCGGCAACTGCCCCATCACCAACGAACCGATCGATCGGCAGATCGACACCGCGGAGTACGGCGGGTACACGATCGGATTCGCCACCGAAGACGCAGCGCTCATGTGGGAGATGGAGTGGTCCGAGGCGCAGCGCAAGGCGTTCATGGATTCCGAGTACGCCAAGCCGGGGCTGCTCTCGCGGCTGAACCCGCACGTTCGGGCGGCGGTGATCGCGATCATCGGCGCGGTCTGGATCTGGTTTGCCGGGATCATCATTTCACAGTGCGCGGGCATGACCGACTGGTCGCCGATCTCCGGGATGTCGCTGTTGACGATCGTGCTCGTCCTGATGCTTGCCGGCTCCGGCGCGGTGCTCGGGGCGGTCCTGCTCGGCGCCGCGTTGTGTGTGGCGATCACCCTCGCGGCGGACATGATGGGCGATATGAAGACCGGCTATCTCGTCGGTTCGAAGCCCAAAAGGCAGCAGTTCATTGAATTGTGCGTGGTCTGGATGGGACCGATCATCGCGATGTTCGTCCTGTTCATCATCGCCGAGGCGAACCGCGTCACGTACGGCGTGGCGATCGGTGTGGAGGCGGACATGCCCGCGCCGCAGGCGTTCGCGCTGGAAGCGGTCATTACCGGCGTGCAGGGCGGTGAGATGCCCTACGCGCTGTACGGCTTCGGCGCGTTGCTCGGCGGATTGCTCGGACTCGGCGCGTTTTCCGGCCTGGGCGTGCTCGTCGGCATCTCGATGTTCCTGCCGTTCATGTTCATCGCGACCTACGGCATCGGATGTCTCGTCAACATGGCGGTCAAAAAGATCAAAGGCGCGGCGTGGGCCGAAGCGTGGGGCGTGCCGTTCGCAGCGGGACTGATCGTCGGCGACGCCATGCTCTCGCTGGGCATCAACCTCACCGTGCTGATACTGGAGTCCTGAACGATGAAGCTCATCGGTTCATTACTGGTCACCATCTCGCTCATCATCGGCGTCCTTACCGCGACGACGGCGTACCTGGTTCCGATTGATCGGATCAATCCGGATGAGGATGAGGTCGTCCTGCACGCCCCGGCCGGCTCCGTGGTGGATGAAGATGATCCGGCCGCGCTGCCGGAGCCGGTCCTGAGGCCCGGCACGATGGAGGAGCCGCTGGTGCTGAGCGAAGCGCACCTTCAGGAGTTGCGCGAAGCCGGCGCGACGCGCGTCCACGCCAAGGAGTTCTCGTTCCGTCACTGGCAGGAATGGTGGATCTTTCTGCTGGCGTGCATCGGCTTGACCGCCGGTTCGCTGATGGTGCGCACGGCCATGAAGCGGGAATTGACACAGGTCGCGCCGTCGCCGGGGGAACAATCGACCGTCCCGCCGCGCGAACTTCTGGAGAACGCCCGGAAGGACGCGCTCGATCTGCAGAGCGAACTCTCCAAGATGACCGATCAAAGGGCGAAGCAGCAGCGCATTCTTTCGCGCGTGGAACGCATGCAGGAGCAGTCGTTCGATCCGTTCGTGCAAAGCCGGCCGAATCTGATCAACGACTACGGCATGGCCGGCTACGCGCAGATCATGGACCGGTTCGCCGCGGCGGAACGACAGTTCAACCGCGCCTGGTCGGCCGCGGCGGATCACGTGCTCGAAGAGGCGGAAGTCTCAATCAAGCAGGGCATCACGATTCTGGATGAAGCCTTGGCGCGATTGGCGCAGCAGGGTGAGTGAAGACTGAACGCGTGGCACCGACTTGAGTGGGCGGAACACGGGCTTCCGGATTACGGCCTCGGATGCGTGGCGCCGTGGTGGGCCGCGCGGCGGTCGGCGACGAGCTGCACCACTTTTTCGATCGCGTCGTTCAGTCGGTCGTTCACCACGAACGTGTCGTAGCACGCGCTGGTGCGGGCGAAGTGAATCTCCTGCTTGGCTTCGGCGAACCGGCGCTGAATGGCCTGCTCATCATCCCGGCCGCGGGCGCGGAGCCGCCGAAGCAGTTCTTCCTCGCTCGGCGGCAGGATGAACACGCTGAATGCGGTCGGCATGGACTTCTTGACGTGCTGCGCACCCTGCACATCGATGTCGAGGATGACGAGCTGGCCTTCATCGAGCAGCCGCTCAACGGGTTCGCGCGGCGTGCCGTACCAGTGCTTGCCGAAAACCTGCGCGTACTCAAGGAACTCGCCCCGGTCGATCATGGTCTGAAACTCATCCTCATCGAGAAAGAGATAGTCCCGCCCATGGATCTCGGCCGATGTCTTCGGTCGGGTCGTGGCGGAAACGCTGAACGCCCCGCCGAGCTGTTGTTCCAGCGCGTGGACGATGGTCGTCTTCCCGACGCCGGACGGCCCGGAGATCACGACGAGGAGGCCACGATCCGAATCCTTCGCTTGGGCTGCGGTCATCATGCAAAGTGTACGCGATTCGCTTTCGCTTCGGGGTCGATCTGCGTGTACACTTCGAGGGTAGGGTGAATTGTACGCTGGGCGAAGCGACCATGAGCACGCCAGAGCCGGCCACGCCGCCATCATCGACCGACCACGAGGCACTGCAGCAGCGAATTGCGCAGTTGGAGGCTACGGTTCGCGCGCAGCGCAGTCAGATCAAATCACTCCGGCAGGGTCAGATCACCGAAGAACTTGAGCGTCGGTGGCAGATTCTCATCGAACAGGTGCCGGCGATGATCTGGACCATGGATCGGGACCTCGTCTACACCTCCTCCCACGGCGTGGGGTTGAAGGCGCTCGGCCTGAAGCCGAACGAACTCGTCGGCGTGAAGCTGGATGATTACCTCGGCGACCTCCCCGAATCGGAGTTCTACCTGAAGAGTTTTCGTGGTGTTCTGAAGGGTGAACCCATCTCGTTGGATTCGACGTGGATGGGCCGGGACTACCAGATCGTCTGCGAGCCCCTGCGTGATGATCAAGGACAGATCACGGGTCTGGTCGGGATCGCCTTCGACATCACGGATCAGAAAACACTTCAGCGCAAGCTCGCCCGACGCATTCAGTTTGAGCAGTCGCTGACGCGCATCTCGAATCACTTCATTGGTCTGCCCGCGTCGGAACTGGATGAGGGTATCGACGAGGCGCTGGGAATGGTCGGACAGTTCGTCGATGTGGATCGATCCTACGTGTTTCTCTACGACGAATCGGCGGACACGCTGTCCAATACGCATGAGTGGTGCCGTGACGGCATTACGGCCGAGCGCGACTCGATTCAGAACGCGCCGGCCGCGGACTTTGCCTGGTCGGTCGCGCAGTTTCGGCGCGGAAACGCCGTCATCGTGAACGATGTGCATGCACTGCCCGTGGAGGCGGTCGGCGAAAGCCGCGCTGCGGCCGAGCAGTCGATCCGGTCGTTTCTTGCGATCCCGCTCCAATCGGCCGGACGGTTTCTGGGTTTCTGCGGTTTCGACATGGTGCGGGAGACCCGCGTCTGGTCCGAAGAGGTCATTCAGGACGCGGCAGCGCTTGCCGATGTCTTCGTGCACGCCCTGGAACGACGCCATAGTCAACTTCGAGAACAGGAACACGAACGATTTCTCAGCACTCTGCTCAGCAACCTTCCCGGCTGGGCATATCGCGTCAACAACGATCCCGACTGGACGAATCTGTTCATTAGCGACGGCATCGAAGCGGTCACGGGCATTTCCGTCGCTCGTTTCATGCGGCGCGAGCGGTCGTTCGGTGAACTGATTGATCCCGACGATCGCGAGAGGGTGTGGGATCTCGTGCAGAAAGCCCTCCAGGACCGGCGCCCTTTCGAACTGAAGTACCGCATCCGGGACGCTTCCGGAGAAACCAAGTGGCTCTGGGAGCGGGGTCTGGGCGTGTTCGACGAGAACGGCCGGCTGAAATACCTCGAAGGGTTCATCACCGATATCAGCCAGCAGCACCGCAACGAACTGGAGCTACAAAAGCGGGATCGCGACCTTCAACTCATTCTCGTCAACTCGCCGGATGTGATCGTGCGCTACGACCTGGAGCTCACGATTCTGTACCTCAATCCCTCGGCGGCCGCCGTGTTTGGTGCATCCGAAGAGGAACTGATCGGCCGGTCGCTGCGCGAGGCGCCATTTTCCCGGCGGATCGTTGATGACTGGATGGACTACGTCGGCGAGACGGCGCGACTGAAGCGGGAACGGCGCTTTGAGTACGAAGTCGAGGTCGATGGATCAACGATCTGTTTCGATTGCCATCTCGTGCCCGAACCCAATGATGAAGGTGAGATCACCTCGGTGCTTTGCCTTTCCCGCAATATCACGCAGCGCAAACAGGCGGAGCGCAACTTGCGCAACGCCAACTCGTTCCAACGCCTGTTGCTGCGCGAACTGGATCACCGCGTGCGGAACAATCTGGCGTCTCTTCTCGCGCTGGTCGATCTGTCCGCGCGGAGTGCCGACTCGGTCATCGATCTGGCGAATTCCATCCGCAGCCGCGTGCTCGCCATGTCGTCCGTACACGATCTGCTGTCGCGCGGGC
>SKZB01000392.1 GCA_007127615.1 Phycisphaerales bacterium
CCGCCCGGCGGAGCGGAGCGCGGAGATTCGAGATCTCGTGAACCCAGGCGGCGGGCTCGGCCGGCAACTGCTGATAGTGTCGGAAGCGCCCCAAAACGCGATTGCCGTCACAGAGGACCACATCCATCCGCGTCTCGAGCAACTCGATGACCATGCATTTTCGTTTCACAGTTTGTACCTTGTCCGATCGATCGGTTTCTGTTCTATCGGTCCGGACGGCAAGCGACTTTGCTGTGTTCCCGCATCACACCGGGCGTCCTTGATTCACATGAATGATCTCAAGGACTGACTTCAGACCACTCGGTCAGCGTGACCGCCTGCCCCCCGCTTGCCGGCTCAATCAGCACGGACTGGTAGTCCAGGTGGATCCGAACGCGATCGCTGGTTTCCATGCGACGTCCGAAAAAAGTGCCGAACAACCGGCTCTGCGGCGCGGGGCCATCCCCTCTCATCTCCAGCCCACCGTCCGGGTTGATAACGTGACCGACGAACCGGGTTCGATCGGTCAATAACATCTGCCGGTTCGAGCCGGTCATGAACAGCCGCATCCGCTCCGGTTCGTGCCCGCTTGTGTTGACTTCCGCCGTGCTGTAGAGATTGACCGCGCCTCCGACATGGAGGGTCAGGCTCGCGCCGGGCAGAATGTTCAATCGGGCATCGTCCTGCACCGTGAAACCCGCGTCCACGAAACCGACGATCGGCTGTGTCACTTCGACCACACTGTCGTTGCCGATCGTCCAGCTCGCAAAACGAAAATCCCCGCTGTAGGTATGCGTGCCGGACCAGTGTGCAACGTGCCCCGAACTGGCGGGAACGTCACTCGGGACGACGAGGCGGGGCGCGGTGATGCGGCTGAGCATCGGCGCGACGGTTCCGGTGACCTGCGCATTCTGCGAAGTTGCGACCACCTGATCGGGATCACCCCCGGGCCCGATTCCCAACGAGCCGTGGATCGTCGAGGCGGTCATCTGGACGGCCTGAGAGTCGGTGGAATTCGTTGCGACAAACACATCCAGTATGCCCCCATCACCGTACGCACCCTGGCTTGAGTCATACCCATCCACGAAGTGGTGTTCGCCGGACCCCTCGCCCCACAGGAACATGGTTTCCTTCACCGCGAGCCGTGGAATCGGCTGAAAGGAATCGGCGCTCGTGTGGGCCAGATTCTCGGGTGGGATCGAAGACATCGCCGGCACGCCGGGCCCCGTCCAGCGCGCTGTCAGACCGTGATCAGAGGACCGGCTGAAGTAGCGAATCTCGAAGGGATGCCAGCCGGTTTCCAGTTCAACCGCTCCACCGCTTGCCTGCATGCCGTGAACGCCGTCATTGTCCACCACTTCCTCACCGTCAATCCAAAGGCGAGCGCCATCGTTGCTTTCGAGTTCAAACGTCCAGAGTCCCGCTTGGTCGATCCGAAGCTGACCGGCAAATCGCGCGGCAAAGTCGGCGGACGGTCCATCGGCCCAGAACGGCGTGCTGTTGCTCACGTTCGGCCAGTCGATCCGGCGGACCGCGGCGACGGCATCGGGCACGGCTTCCCAATCGACATCGCTGATCTGGTTCGGCGAAAAGGGAAGCTCGAAGTACGCCGCCGCCAGGCCGGGCCAGCCGCCGCCGCTGTCCGGGGGCGGGAGGTTCACCGTCATGACCGACCGGCGGTTCGCCCGGCCGGACCCGCCAGAGGCCGTCAGGACCGCCGTGTTCCCGTTCCGCTCCACGTCGACCGTGATGGTCGTGCCGGACGAACCCGGCACGGTCATGAGCGCGATGCTGCCGACCTGACCGTCGTCATCCACATCTTCATCGAGCACCAGTTCGCGCGTGGCGACATTGAGCCCCGCTTCCGCGGCGTAGAACGCGCGGGCGGCTTCCACCCGGGAGAGTCCGACCTCCTGTTGCCGCGCGCCGGCAAGTACCATCCCCACCAGGATCAACGCCATCAGCAACATCAGCACGACCATCGCCACCGCCGCGGCCCCGCGCCGAGAGGTCGACTTGCCGCACCGATGCCGCGAGCCGGATGTTTCAACGGCATTCATCATCATGGACCGGCTCCCGATGCGATCAGCAGCCCCCGGGGAAAGACGCGCGTGCGGACCGTCACCCTTGCGCCATGCTTTTCCAGTGTCAATGTCAGCTCGATCCGGTGGACACCGGCCACCTCGTCGCCGGTGAGATCGGCGCTCATCGGTTGATTCTCATCATCAAACGCGCGCACCTGAAAGTGCGTGAGGTGCTCCGCAAGCACGTGGTCGATCTCATCCCGGCGCAGAATCAATTGCTCACCCTGACGGCGCAGTTGTTCCGTCTCGTGCCAGGTGATGGCGTCGGTGGTCAGGTTTTCGAGGGCCGGGCCGCTCCCCGAAGGATACTCCCGCCGTTCCACGCTCCGCAGTTCATGAACCGCGCGTTCCAGAGCGAGTCCCGCCTCACCGTGCAACCGGGACGCGGTTGAAGCGCTGAGGTAGCCGTCCGCCGCCGTAAAGATCAGCGTGGAGGCGAGCGAGCCGAGGATCGCCAGGACCGCGATGGAGGCGATGGCCTCGATCAATGTGACGCCATGTCTGGAGTTGGTCTTTCGCGGGGACACGGCCATGACTCAATACTCCGCCAGAACCGTGGTCAGCGCGTACGCGCGCGGCGTGCCGTTGATGTCCGACCACGAAACGCGCACGGTGACGACTTTGTACCCCGTTCCGGGGCTCGTCAGATCCGGTCCGGTTTCGTCGATCTCGACCGTTCGTCCGTAGCCGGCGAACCCCGGAACGGACGCCTGTTCCGGGTACCGGCTGGTTTCAACCCAGCCGTAGCCGCGCGCGGCGGAATTCCGATCCGCGATCACATCTTCCATCGTCTCAACCGCCAGCCACCGCGCGGTTGACATCTGTACCGGCGTCACCCGATCCTGGTGCGCGCTCTGAACGGCCAGGAGCAGGGGCGGGACGGCCATGGCCAGAATGACGATCGCGATGATCGTTTCGATCAGGGTGAACCCGCGCGCTGTTTCCCGGCTCATCTGTGTCATATCGATTGACGCTTTCGTGCATCTCGAAGAAAACTACGGCCTCAGCAGGCGTACGTGACCGGTCTCCGGCTCGACGGTCACCCGAACACCGCCGATGAACGTGGCGCCACCGGTTTCCACCAGCCACACCTCGTCGTCCGTCAGCGGCCGTCCCCGCCAGTCAAACCCGATCCTCGGTTGCAGATCGAAGTCGACCTCCACCAGCGCCACATTCTGAAACGGCTCCGATCCGAGGATGACGACATGCTCGCGGCCGGTCCCCGCATCGACGAGCGGCAGCGCGTTGGCTCTGCCCGGTTGGTCGGGATCTTCGAGTCGAATCCGCCATGCGGTCATACCGTCGAACTCGATCCAGACCGTTCGGCCGAAGGAAGCGGCGTATTGACGGGCATCGAGCATATCCTGCAGCAGCAGCCGCGCCGCCACGTTGGTTCGTCGCTCGTTCAGCGCGCCCAGAGTGGGGACGGCGACGGCGGCGAGGATGCCGGCGATGGCCATCACCGCAATCAGTTCGATCAGTGAATAGCCACCGCGCTCACGAAGAGCGCGGCGGCGCGGGTTTGTTCTGAGTCGTGGCCGAACCATGATGGCATGGGCTTGATCAGGTTTACCAGGAATTCTCGCCAACCTCGTTACTGTTGGCCCAGAACTTGCCGGCGGTCGGATCGTAGTTCCACCCTTCCGGCGCCTCGGCCGACACGGGCGGATTGTCCTCGTTCCAGGTCGCTTCGCGGACCTCGTTGGCGTCGTCAGAATCCTTGTAGGGATTCGGCGGAATCGGCTCCTGCATGACGGTCCCGACCTCGTTCAACTCTGCGAGGGTCGGATACTGCGGGTCACCTTCGAGGGCGGAAAAAGAGTAGAAATTGGCGAGTCCCGAACGCACTCCGCCGAGCGTGCCGCGCACCGCTGATTCACGCGCGTTGGCGGAGTAATCGAGGTAGCGCGGCAGGGCGACGCCCGCCAGAATGGCGAGCACGACAATGACCGCAATCAGTTCGATGAGCGTAAACGCACATCGATGATGTGGGTGATACTTTGTTGATCTCTGCATGGTCAGAAGTCCTTGTTCCCTGTTTCCACATTGCGCTCGATCCACCGTGGATTGGACGCATTGTCAAATGCTTCGCCCCGTCTCCGGTCGAAGCCGCAACCTCGATCTCCGTCCGCCCAACCCCGAAATCAGCGCTAGCCGATCAATGAGGCCATATCCCACAGCGGAAGAAAAATCGCCAGCGCGATCAGGAGGACCACTGCCGCCAGCCCGATGACCATGATCGGTTCGATCAGGGTGGTGACGTTCTTCGTCAGGTCGCCGACCTCACGGTCATAATGCCGCGCGACGAGCTGACACATCTGTGACATCTCCGCCGACTCTTCACCGCACGAAAGCATTCGGCGCGTGAACGGAGGAAGATACGTGCACGTGATAAGAACATCGGCCAAACGACCGCCTTCGTTGACCTGCACTTTCATTTTCTCGGCGTCCTGCTCCAGAAGCGGGCGGCCGGACGCTTTACCGGACATTTCGATGACGTCCGTCAGGGGCAATCCGCTGCGCAGCGCCACGCCGAAAATATGCGCAAACCGGCTGACCGCCAACCCCCTGAGAATCTCAGCCACCACCGGTACGCGGTGCAACAGCGCATCCAGACGCCGGCGCTTCTCCCGGTCCTGCCAGGCCTTCCGAAGTCCGAAGATCGCCGTCACGACCACGAGACCGATCAGCCACCAGTAGCTGCGCACGCCGTCGCTGATCCCCACGACGATCTGCGTCGGTAACGGCAATTCGAGCCCCCGGCTGGCGAACATCGATGCGAACCGGGGCACCACGAAAATCATCAGAAATGTGACCGCTGCGATCAGCGTGCAGATGACGCACGCGGGGTACAGCAGCGCGCTGCGAACCATGCGGTTGATTTCGTACTGGCGTTCGAGCATGTCGGAGAGACTGGCGAGCACTTCGTTCATGTTGCCGCTCGTTTCCGCCGCGCGAAGCATCTCGACGTAGACCTCGCCGAAGATGTTCCGGTGCGGGCTGATCGACTCGGTGACGGTGGCGCCGCCTTCCACACTTCGCGCGATGTCCTGAATGACATGGCGCAGACGATCGTTGGGCTCCTGTTCCGCGATGGATTGCAGCCCGTCGACCAGTGATATGCGCGCCTTGGTCATCACCGCGAACTGATAGGTAAAGTGCGCGATATCCTTGAGAGTGATGCGATGCCGGCGGCGGCGAAGGAAGCCGGGGTGCGCAGCGCGGAGTTTGATCGGTTTCATGCCCGCCGCCACCAGTTGGCGGTAGGCATCCCGTTCATCCGGGGCGCGGAGCACGCCGCGTGAGGCGCTGCCACTGCGATCGATCACGCGGTAATGAAACATCATCTGGCTCATGCGGACCTCCGCGCGTCGATTCGGGCGTTCGGGCCCGGATCGCGGGTCACCGTTTCGTGGTCGGTGCCCGGTTCGGTTGCCATGGCGGTCAGACTTGCGGCGGCGGAGATCTCACCCAACGTGGTCAGGCCGAGTCGGGCTTTCTCCAGACCGTCACGCCACATCGGTGTCATGCCTTCATCCAGAGCGCACCGACGAACGCGCTCGGTCGATCCGCCCGATTCGATCAGGGCTTTGATCCCGGCCGTGATGCGGAAGAACTCGTAGATGCCGACCCTGCCTCGAAATCCGGTCTGCGAACACCGCGCGCATCCGCGTCCCTCGACGAAGCCGCGGGCCGCCTCCAGATCGAAGCGGCGCCGGGTCAATTCATCGACGTCCGTTTCGTGAACACAATGCTGACAGACGCGCCGCACCAGTCGCTGCGCAATGACGCCGAGCAGTGCGGAGTTAATGACGAACGAGGGGAGGTTGAAATCCCGCAGCCGCGCGATCGCGCCCGGCGCATCATTCGTGTGAACGGTCGAGAGGACCATGTGGCCGGTCAGGGCGGCCTGGAGCGCGATGGTCGCGGTTTCCTGATCGCGAATCTCGCCCACCAGCACCACGTCGGGATCCTGACGCAGGATGGACCGCAGCGCATTGGCGAAAGTCAGCCCGATCTCCGGGTGCACCTGGATCTGACGAATAAGCGGCAGACGTATCTCGACCGGATCCTCGATGGTCATGATGTTCCGCGCCGGTGTGTTCAGCTTGGACAACGCGGTGTAGAGCGTGGTCGTCTTGCCCGAGCCGGTCGGCCCGGTGACCAGCAGCATGCCGTACGGTTCCTGAAGCACCGACTCCATTTCCCGGGCGAGCCCGGCGTTCATGCCGAGTTCATGAAAGTCCGTGACCGCCTGTGTGTTCGCCAGCAGGCGCATGACCGCGTTCTCACCGCAGACGGTCGGTACGGTTGAAAGTCGAACATCGACCGGCTGATGGCCGTGACGAAAGCGGAACTTACCGTCCTGCGGCCGACGGGTCTGGGTGAGATCGAGGTGCGCCATGACTTTCAGTCGCTGTACGAGCGCGGCGTGCATCGAAAGTGACGGCCCCTGGCGCGGCTGAAGCACGCCGTCGATGCGGTAACGCACGTGCAGTTCATGCTCATCCGGGCTCAAGTGAATGTCGCTGGCATTCTGCTCAACCGCATCCTTGAGAAGCTGCTGGACCGCCGCGATGACCGGCTGATTGCTGTGCTCATCGGCGGAGTCGATTTCCACCTCATCGACGCCGGTCGCCTGACCGTGGGAAAGACTGTACGCGCGGGAGATCATCGCGCGAATCTGCTCACGATCGGCAAGTACCGCGTCGACTTCACAGCGCGTGACCTGGCGCACCTGATCCGCCGCATCGAGATCCATTGGATCATCCATCGCGAGCGTCATCACGTTGTCCACGACGAACAGCGGAAATGAGCAGGTGCGCTCGGCAACGGCGCGGGGCAAATGTTGCGTGTTGCTGTAACACGGCTCGTAGTCCGCCAGGTTGACGAAGACCGTTTCGGAAATGTCCGCGCGGATCAGCGCCAGGTTACGGCCGGAGACGTATTCCAGGGCAACAATCGCATCGACGAGGTCGGTCTCGTGCTCCTGCGCATACCGCCGGGCCTGATCGATCTGCTCCGCGGTGATCACCTGCTCGCCGAGCAGGGCCTTCTCCAGAAACTGATCCTGCTCACGCATGCCCATCCCCCTCGTCGCCCGGGTCCCCACCCGTCTCGTGCTCCGCCCTCATCGCGGCCTTGAGCCGGTCGATTCGGTCGGGCAGGCCGGGCTCGGCATCGACGAACGCCAGGCCGAGCGCATAGGTCGGCTCATGGCCGGCGAGCGACACGCGGCGCACCTTGACGCGGTGTTCGAACACGACTTCGTAGATCGGCGTGCCGTCCCGCGCCGTGCCGGTCGGACGGTGGCTGAAGACGCGCACCGTCCCCTCCGTCATGCGCGGCAGATACTCGGGGAGAAAGAGACCGATCCCGCCCGGGCTCATGTCCGTCGCCCGGCCGCGGCTGGTGTGGGCGTTCACCGCCTGTGAAGTTGAGCTGAACTTGACCTGATCCCGGTGTTCGGGCGCAATGACGAACTCCGCGCGATAATCGATCGCCTCACGCGCATGCTGGCGGGTTGTCAGAGTACTCGTGTGCATCATGTCGTGATCCTGCCGAGGACCGTCGGCTCCGCACGCCGATATCGGCCATCCCGTCGCCGCGATCCACGGAAGCCGCGCCAATCGCGCCATTCGGACAGACCGCAGGATCGCCCTCCGCCGAAGCACGTCCGATATCGCGTCTTGGCTCGGGCGGATCGTTCCGAATGGAACGATCCGTCACTTCAGTTCTTTGGGGGTGACGCACTCTGCCGCTTGGCAAGATACGCCCAGTGGTCGTCGATGCGTCGTGTACTCGCTGAGTCGGCGGAGAATGCGAGATTTTGCCTGGTAGACCTGCTCAATCGACAGCCCCAACGCATTGGTGGTGTTGCCTGCGGAATCGTCCTCAAGGGCGTACTGCGTAATCGCCGGTCGATCGAGTTCGTTGAACCATTCTCAATGGAACGCATCGCCAGACGCATGTGGTACTGCCTCCACTCGACTTCCCAGAGCACTTCCAATGACGCGGCATCATCGACATCTGCCACCGCATCATCGGTCGATAGAGCACGAAGACCCTGTTCTGAGAAATTTTCTGAAAAATGATGTGGCCGGTGATGGTTTTGAGGGATCCGCGGAAGCGGCCCCGTTTCTCGTCTCCCCCCCCACAGACCGACCCCCCCGCCATGGCTCGCGTCACGTGCTCCCTGCGCCAGTCAGAGAAAACGGGGCATGTACCGCCACTCCTCACAGACATGACCCTCGTGACTCGGCCCAAGAGC
>SKZB01000224.1 GCA_007127615.1 Phycisphaerales bacterium
AGCAGTTCATCTCCATCGACACCACCGCCCGCTGGCGCATTGTCGATCCGCTGAAGTTCTACGAGAGTGTGGAGGATTCTCGCGGCGCGCAGCTCCGGCTCAACGATATTCTCGACTCGGTCGTCCGGGATGAAATCTCACGCAGTGATCTGATCGAGATTGTGCGCTCGCGCGACTGGGAATTCTCCGAGGAGGATCTCGAACGCATGGAAGTGGTCGGTGAGGAAGATGAGGAAATCCTGCTGCAGGAAGTCACGCGGGGCCGCGGCGAGATCGTCGAATCCATCCTCGAAGAAGCGCAGAAACTCGTGCCGGACCTCGGGATCGAACTTATCGACATCCGCATCAAGCGGGTGGACTACGTGCAGTCGGTGCAGGAACAGGTCTTCAACCGCATGATCGCCGAGCGACAGCGGATTGCGGAGCGGTTCCGGTCCGAAGGCCGCGGCCGCGCCAACGAGATCGAAGGGGAAACGGAGCGATTGCTCGCGGAAATCCGGTCGGAAGCCCAGCGGGATGCGAACATCATCCGCGGCCGCGCCGATGCGGAAGCAACCCGCATCTATAACGAGGCGTTCGGCGCGGATCCGGAGTTCTACGCCTTCTTCCGAACCCTCGAAAGCTACAGCGAGTCCCTCGGGAAAGACGTTACACTCATCCTGCGCGCGGATTCGGACTACTTCCGCTTCCTTCACACGATCGGCCTCGGTTCTTCGGAGTAATGCATGAGTACCAGCTTCGGCGCCCTGTGTTCGGACTTCTACGTCAACCAGAAAGTGGCGCTGAAGATGGATCTCCCCGCGGGTCGGGAGCCGGTGCTGGAATTATTCGACCGCGTTCGCCGCTCCTTCCCGCGCATGGACCGCTTCCGCCGCTTTGAGGATGAGCTGGCGCTCGAATCTCCGGAAGGTGAATCGCAGTACACCTGGCTGTCGCTCAACGGCAACTCGATTCGCAGCGGGTGGGTCAACCCCGAAACGGTTCCCGATGCGTACCGGTTTCACCAGCTCATCCTCGAAGTGATGCCGTTTTACCTGACGGTCAGCCCGATCGATGTCGAATTCGTCGAACTGGTCTTCGGCTTCGATCTGATCGCGGAGACCAACCGCAGCGAGGTCGTGATCAACGCGCTGCTGGGGCGTTCGCCACTGGCGGACTTCGTTGGCGGCGATCTGGAAACACCACTCGATGCCCAGCCCTTCATCGGCCTGTGCCTGAACGAAGACGGTACGCGGCAGGCGTTTCTTGAAGTCAAGCCGCGCACCCGCGCGGAGGAGATTGCGACCGGCCGGTACGACGCGCAGCCGATCAGCGTCTATTTGACCGTGCGCCAGTGCGGCCCGATCCGGGCATTGGAAGAACTGGCCGCGATCTTCGGCACGCTGGCGGGCTACGCGGAACGACTGGCGGAAGAACGCGTGGTACCGTACATCGTGATTCCGTTGCGCGAGACCATCCTCTCCAATCCACGGTGAGGGTTCGATTTTTCCGGCATAAAACATGGCTCCGCGCCGTTACTTTCCCGTGCGGTTCGGCCGGCGACTTTGGGATACCGACCGACCGCGTCATGGAGCCGGTGATGGAACGACATGAGCTATTCCGACTCGTTCGCCTGGTCGAGGCCAAGGACTTGTGCACGGCGGCGCACACCTGGCGGGTCACGCTGTACATGCAGGCGCTGGCGGAAGCCATGGGGATCGACCCGCCGGCCGTCAAGCGGCTGATGCGCGGCGCCGTCCTGCATGATCTGGGAAAGATCGACATCCCCGCGGCGGTTCTCCGAAAGCCCGGACGACTGACGGGCGCGGAGTGGGAACTGATCAAACAGCATCCGACCTTCGGCTACAACCGACTCGTCGCGCTGGGCGAAGATGATCCGTTCGTCCTGAACCTGGTTCTATCCCACCACGAGAACTTCGACGGCAGCGGCTATCCGAACGGAGTGGCCGGCGAGGACATTCCGCTTGAAGCGCAGTTGTTCAGCGTGATCGACGCCTTCGACGCCATGACATCCTTTCGCCCCTACCGAAAGGAGAATGATCAAGCTTCGGAAGACGAGGTGCTGGAAGAACTTCTGACCGACTCGGGCACGCGGTACGCGCCGCAGGTCGTTGAGAAGTTCGTGTCGCTGGCGCGTGATCGCAACTTGAAATGGATTCGAAAGCATTTCAACGATCGAATTTCGATGAATGCGCTCATCACTCCGGAGAGTCTGGAAGAACTCGATGCGCTCGCGTCTCATCACGGCCGGCCGGTCAAAGACGACTGAACATGCGCATCACGGACCGCGGGGATTCCCATTCGCCGGTGCGGCTGCTCACGCGCGCCGCTTCACAGGCCGCCATGAGCCGGGCGTGGTCCGCCGGCGGCTCGGTCGCGTCACGCCGTTCCACCGCGCGGCGGAGTTGCGTGGCAATGATCCCGCCCAGGCCGGTCGGGGCCTCCGTCTCGGCGTGCGAATCGACCGTCACGCCATCCGGTCCGATCCATTCGAACTGTCCTTCGTCGACGCGCAGACACCCCCCCGGTCCGAGCATCGTGATGCCGCGGAACCAGCGGCCGGCCCGATCGCTGATCGTGATGGAGGCACTTCGATTCTCGGGAAACCGCAGGTTGACCGTCATGTGACCGGTGAGATCGCCCAGAGTTTCCGGCGTATCGCCGGTCGGACTCACCAGCGCGGCGTCGATGGTATCCGCCTCGCCGCACCGTCGGGTGACGACATCCATGGCGTCGTACAGCCGGCTGAAGAGCGATCCGCTCGAGGGATCGGAGCGAAAGCTGATACTGATGCACTCCACCCGGCCGAAGGATTCGAAAATCTCTTCCGCCGCGCGAAAGCCCGCACTGCGCTGCATGAGCGGCAGCACGCCGATGGTGACCCCGTCATCCGGCTGGGAGAGCAGATCACCGATGGAATCCGGCTGAGGGTAACTGCTGAAAGTCCGCAGTGACTTCTGGCCGATGAGCTTGAGCGTCGCCGGTTCGAGATCGACCGGGCCGGCCAGCCAGAGCAGATCGGCGTCTTCCCGGTGCAGCGCCTGGCGCAGATCTTCGAGTCGCTCGGCGTGGTGCGTCGCGGCGAGATCCGCCGCGGTGGCGCTCTCATCCGATCCCACCGCCAGCAGCGAGATCGATTCGTCGGAAAAAACCTTGCGCAACAGCTCTTCCTGCGCCCGGGTCGCCCACACCATGATCTTTGCCGGTTCGGTCATTGGATTGATAGTTTACGCCATATCGACCCGTTCCCGCGACCGGCGCAGGCGATCGCCGAAGTTGCACGCGCCAGACGAACCATGGTCGGGCGAACCCGAGCCGGACGGAAAGGCGTATAGTGTGTTCGGCGGACAGACGGCCGCGGACTGTGTTGAACAGTTCGAGGAAAGTCCGAACACGACAGGACACGGTGGTGGGTAACGCCCACCGGGTCGCAGGTTGAGGCCCAGGGAAAGTGCCACAGAAAACAGACCGCCGTGGAAGTTCGCTTTCACGGCAAGGGTGAAAAGGTGCGGTAAGAGCGCACCGCTCCGCTGGTGACAGCGGAGGCAGGGTAAACCCCACCGCGTGCAAGCGCAAGCAGTTCTCGGTCGCCCCGGCGACGCCCGTGGTCCGCGGGATGAGAACGGGTCGCGTGCTTGAGGTCGCCGGCAACGGCGGTCCCAGATGAATGGCCGTCACCCGCAACCGCCCGTCGTGAGATGGGACCACGCGGGAACAGAATTCGGCTTACGTCCGCCACAACCAGACGCCGCCCGCCGGGAAACCGGCGGGCGGCGGCCATTTTTGATGGGACTTCGGGAATCTCGAGAGGGACACATCGGCGCGAAGCACGGAGATTGGACCGGCGAGGGGTGCCGGGGTCCGAGCGGCGCGAAAGCCACGCGGCCGCGCGACCGGCATCCAAACCACATTGTCCCTCCATCGCGCACCGGCCCGCCGCGGCTCCTCGGCGTGGCCCTCCGACACGACCTCACTCTCGTGAGGCCATGACTCCAGACCACGGTGCCCGGCATCGAGGAGTGAGAGTGCGCGTCATGCTTCGCCCTTCGGGACGAAGCATGGCACCCGCTGGTCTTCATCCCTTCGTCGCTTCGCCCCTCCGTCGCTTCGTCGCTTTCCCTCCGTGCCCTTCCTTCGTTACTCCGTCACTATCCCTCCCCATCACTCCCCACGGAACGTCACTTCGAGCGTGACGCGCTCACCGTCACGCAGGACGACGATGTTGACGGTGTCGCCCGCCTCGTGATCACGCAGTCGCGTCACCAGATCCTGCATTCCGGTCACGGTGTGATCGTTCCAGCCGACGATGATGTCGCCGCGCTGCATCCCGGCCCGCTCGGCATTGGAGTCAACCGCCGTCCCCTCGATGGCGACGCCCTCCACCGGCTCGCCCATCGCGGGAGTGATGCCCAGCCGTACCGGCGCGTACCCGCGATCGGGTGTCCGCGATCGACGGGGTTCGGTGAAGTTCAGCTTTTCGGGTCGAGAAGCGAGATCAACCGCCACGTGATGCACCAGGCGCAGCAGATCCCGCGCCCCGGCGGGGTTGACGGTGTGGCCGACATCGCGGGGCGTGTGGTAGTCGGGGTGCAGTCCCGAAAAGAAGTGCATCGCCGGAATCTCCGACCGGATGAAGTTCGCGTCATCGGAACGGCCGCTCGAGCCGGGCGCGGTCGAAGCGGTCAACCCGCTCCGCCCCACATGTTCCCGGAGGATGGAATCGAGTCCGTCGGCGGTATTGACGCCCATGATCGAAATCTGCTGATCGCGCAGCCGGCCGATCATATCCAGATTGAGCATCACGCTGACGCGATCAAGCGGAATGCTGGGGCTGTCCACAAAGTGACGCGACCCGTTCAGGCCGGACTCCTCGGCGTCGAACGCCAGAAACATGATCGAGCGAAGATCATCTGATTCTGACTGCTGGTAGTACGCGCTGAGCGTGCGGGCAAGGATGATCACGCCGGCCGTGCCCGAAGCGTTGTCGTCGGCGCCGGGATGGAGTTGGCCGCGGTAGCGCGGGGCCGTGCCGAATTCGCCGTATCCGACGTGATCGTAGTGCGCCCCGATCACGATCCACTCGTCGGCGAGTTCACCCCGGCCGGGAAGCACGCCACCGACGTTCTCCGCCGCAATGTTTGTTCGCGCGCCGGAACGGGCAATCTCCACCGTCATCGTGAGCGGCTCGTCACCGAAGTGAACGCTTCGCAGCTCACCCCGGTCGGCGGCTCGTTGCAGATCGGCGAGATCACGACCTTCCTCATCGATCTGCGAGAGCAATCGATCGGCCGCCTCGGACGTCATCTGCATGACCGGAATCTCCTGGCGGGGACCGAACTGGCTGCTTCGGCCCATGGATTCCAGTCCGCTCGCGCCTTCAAACGCGTGGGGCGGGTTGATCATGATAATACCGGCGGCGCCGCGCTGACTCAGCGCACGAAACTTCGGCGCGAGCGCGGCATGCTCACTGTAGCGGCGCTCGGCCCACCGGCTGCGGCCGTCTTCATCATGCGGCTCGTAGCGCAGCATGATGACAATGCGTCCGGTCAGATCGGTGTCCTCGTCGAAGCTCGAATAGCCGTCGGGACCGTTGGCGATGGCGTAGCCGGCGAAGCTCACCGGCGCGGACACCTGGCCGTTGCCCGAGATTCCCAGGACGGCGTAGTCCGTGCGTTCCTCGAAGGTCTCGTGTTCCAGGCCCAGATCGGCCCGATTGACCTGCGCGCGCACGCGGGCCCCGCCACTCCGGAACGTGAACGGTTGACGATAGCTGATGAGCTTCTCGTGCACCGAGCGGTCGGCGCCGAGTTCGTTCCGCTCGACGAGCGCGCTGAGTGAGGGACCTTCCGGATCGAGAAAGGCCGGTTCAAGACCGTACTGCCTGAAGTAGAACTCGAGGTACTCCGAGGTGATCTCCATCCCGCGCGATTCCGGAACGCGGCCCTCGAAGAAAGGATTGGCGAGCGTGATCACGTGCATGTACCACTCGGTTGCGACTTCACCGAGATCATCGAAGACCTGCGTGAGGTCAACGCGTTCGGCATCGACGGGAACGGTGTTCGTTTCTTCCGGCGCAAAACGCATCGGGTTGTGGGGTTCATCGAGCATCCGTCCCTGCGTTGGGCGCTCGGAGGAGCGCTCGCCGGCGTCGGCGCCGGGTTCGAAGAGATCGTCGGCCTGAGCCGGCAGGGCAGCCGCCAGGAGCACGGCGCCGAGCACGAGCCCGCCCAGAACGCCGCGTGTCCATGAATTCAGATTGCAACTTGTCAAATTCGCGCGCATCAAAGTCATCTCACAGTTGGAAACAGTTTCGCCAGAAATCGAAGTCTTTCGCGACCACCTTCTCAGAAGAACGAGCCCTTCGCGCCTGCCGTTCGGAGGGAGCGTCGATTCGAGCCCCAAACGCCCCCGCAATTCAACCGACTTCGTCGGGCAGCGTTGCTTCCGGGCGGGCCGCTGAATATAGTAATCTTTAGGCAAATGAAGTTGAAAATGTAGCGAAATTGCAGGAAACGGCACCGGAAGTCGCCATTGCTGCTTCGATCCGGGCGCCGCTCCCCCCGCTTTTGCCTTTTCTCACCCCGACCGATCACCCCTCCCTCCGCCGCACGATTTTCTTCAATGACCACCACGACATCGAGCCGTACTCACGCCGCCCCCCGCGACCCCGCCGAAGTTCCCTGCCCGGAGCCCGATATGACCCAAACGCCGCACGGGCCGTTGGACCAGTTCACCTTCCGTCACATCGGCCCCGATCCGGCGGAAATCGATTCGATGCTTCAATCCATCGGTTCCGATTCCCTGGAAAAGCTCATCAACGAGACCATTCCCGCCAGCATTCTCGAACGCCAGCCGCTCAATGTCGGCGAACCGCGGGGCGAGCACGAACTGCTCGGCCACCTTCGCACGATGGCGAAAAAGAACCGGGTCTTCAAGAGCTACATCGGCATGGGGTACCACGGCACGATCACCCCGCCGGTCATTCAGCGCAACATCCTCGAGAATCCCGGCTGGTACACGCAGTACACCCCCTACCAGGCGGAGATCAGCCAGGGGCGACTGGAAGCGCTCATCAATTTCCAGACGATGGTCAGCGATCTGACCGCGCTGCCGATCGCCAACGCTTCGCTGCTCGATGAAGCGACCGCCGTCGCCGAGGCGATGGCGATGTGCATCAGCATCACGCGGCGTGACACCTTTCTGATCGCGCACGACTGCCATCCGCAGACGATCGAGGTCGTGCAGACCCGCGCGAAGTCCATGGGGGTGAAGATCGAAGTCTTTGATCCCAGCGACCGCGAGACCTGGCGGTCGCGCGGGTTTGATGATGTCGCCGGCGTGGCGGTTCAGTACCCCGCCACGGACGGGCGCATCGAGTGCTACGAAGCCCTCGCGGAGGCGCTGCACGATGCGAAGGCGCTGCTTGTGGCGGCAACCGATCTGCTCGCGCTGACGCTGATCCGGCCGCCGGGTGAGTTCGGCGCGGATATTGCCGTCGGTTCGGCGCAGCGCTTCGGCGTGCCGATGGGCTACGGCGGTCCGCACGCGGCCTTCCTCGCCACGCACGAGAAGCACGTACGCAAGATGCCGGGCCGGCTCATCGGCGTCTCCCACGATTCGCAGAGCAACCCCGCCTACCGCATGGCGATCCAGACGCGCGAACAGCACATCAAGCGCGACCGCGCCACCAGCAACATCTGCACCGCGCAGGTGCTTCTGGCGATCATGGCCGGCATGTACGCGGTCTACCACGGCCCCGACGGACTGCGCCGCATCGCGGAGCGCGTGCGCGGCCTGACCCAGACCCTCCGGGCCGGTTTGCGCAAACTCGGCCACGGGATTGACGATGACACCTTCGTCTTCGATTCGCTGCGCATCCGACCGGCGAACGCCAGCGCCGACGATCTTCTCCGCGCCGCCCGTCAGCGCGAGATCAACCTGCGCGACTTCGGCGATGGCACACTCGGTATCACGCTCGACGAAACGACGACCCTCGATCAGATTGAAGAACTGCTTGATCTGTTCGGAGAGAAGCGATCGGAGGAACGTGGCGCGGCCTTGACATTATGGAACGAGGTCGAGCGCCGGATCCCCGAGGCGTTCGCGCGGCAGAGCGGCTACCTGACGCACCCGGTCTTCAACACGCACCACTCCGAAACGGAGATGCTGCGGTACATCCGTTCGCTCGAATCGCGCGATCTCTCCCTCTGCCATTCGATGATCCCGCTCGGCTCGTGCACGATGAAGCTCAACGGCACGAGCGAAATGCTGCCGGTCACCTGGCCGG
>SKZB01000076.1 GCA_007127615.1 Phycisphaerales bacterium
GATTGACCGGCCACCGCATTCCCCTTGAGACGGCATCGCGTGGCGATACGATGAACCTCGGCCGCGCCCGGATGACCTGGCACCACCCCGACCCGGCCGCCACCTACCAACACGACAACGAACACTCGATGGTGATCGACATTGTTGTGGCGGGCCGGCGCGTCCTGCTGACGGGCGACCTCGAGCACGAGGGCATGACGCGACTGATGCCGGAAGCCAGCGGCCTTCGCGCCGACGTGGTCGAACTGCCGCACCACGGCAGTTTCAACGAACTGGCGGCGGAGTTCATCAGCCAGCTTCAACCGTCGATCGTTCTGCAATCAACCGGCCGCACGCGCTGGTTGAATGACCGTTGGTCCGATGTCCTCGGCGACACCCCCCGCCTGGTGACCTACCGGGATGGCGCGGCGTGGGTCGAGATCGCAACGGACGGAACGATGACCTACGGCACATATCGATGCGGACAGGTCTATCGCCTGGCGCCGGAAGCGTTCGCCGTTGATGACTAGAATCCGGTGCCGGTTTCGACCGGGGCGATCCGACGAGCCCGCGCACGGCGCATTGGGAAGACTTTGACCGGAGTCAGAAATCCGAGCCAACGGAAGGATGGACGCATGCTGCTGAATCGACGGACCGCCGCGTTTTGTTTGCTGGCCTTGATCCCGCTGCTCGCATTCCACCGCCCGGCGTTCGGCGATCCCGAGCCGGAGGTTGATCAGGACAACGCCGCTCCCGCGAGCCATCGAGCGATCGAGCCGAAGGAAACGGTCACGTTTGATCGCTCGATCGATGTGGAGGAAGGTAACCTGCCGGGGGTGCGCGCGGTGAACGCATTCCCGAATCTGTCGCTGATCCGGCCCGTGTATCTGACCCACGCCCCGGGCAATGACCGTGACCTGTTTGTCATTCTGCAACGTGGGGGCATCGTGGTGTTCGAAAATGACGCTGAGGTTGAATCGGCGGAAACGTTTCTTGACATCCGCGAGCGCGTTTTCATGGGACACAACGAAGAGGGTCTGCTCGCGCTCGACTTCCATCCGGACTACGAAGAGAACGGGTACTTCTATGTGTGGTATTCGGCCAACGACCCCCGCCGAACGGTTCTGTCGCGTTTTTCCCGTTCGGCGGACGATCCACGACGCGCGGATCCCGATTCCGAGAAGGTGATTCTCGAAGTTGAACAGCCCTGGGGCAATCACAACGGCGCGACGGTCAAGTTCGGCCCCGACGGCTACCTCTACGTTTCGATCGGCGACGGCGGCCACGCGGGCGATCCCCGGAACTATTCGCAGAACAACCAGAGTCTGTTGGGCACAATCATCCGTATCGATGTGGATCATCCGGGCGAAGAGAAGCCCTACTCGATTCCGGGCGACAATCCCTTCGTCGACGATGACTCGGCCCGCGATGAGATCTGGGCGTACGGTCTGCGCAATGTCTGGCGCATGAGTTTCGATCGTCAGACCGGCGACCTCTGGGCTGCCGATGTCGGCCAGAACGCGTGGGAGGCGGTCTACGTTATCGCCACCCCCGGCGGGAACTACGGCTGGAACATCACCGAAGGATCGCAACCCTTCCGAACGCGCACCGTCGAGTCCACGCTGCTCGATCCGGTCATCGAGTATTCACACCGGCAGGGGAGATCGATCACCGGCGGGTACGTGTACCGGGGCGAGCAGATCGAAGCGCTGCGCGGCGCGTACGTGTACGGCGACTACGTCACCGGTCGCGTGTGGGCGATCACCTACGAAGACGGCACGGTCACCAGCCACCGGCAGATCCTGAGCCGCGATCGTCCGCTTCACGTCGCGTCGTTCGGAGAAGATGCGGCGGGCGAGCTCTACCTCTGCGCCTTCGACCGGCTCGACGGACGGGAAGGCACGATCTATCGGCTGGCCGAGTGACCCTCAAGCAACCGGCCGCGCTTCAATTCCTTTGGTACGGATTCTCAACCTGCTGATCGTTCACGTAGGCGAGAAACCGCTCGTAGCGCGACGGCGTGGGCAGAATGAAGAGCAAGGCGAGAACGGTCACCCCCGCCACCGCCAGTTCGGGCAGCCCGCCACCCAGAATAATCACCACACCGGCGAGAAGCCCCGGCGATTCCAGCAAAGCCGCCATGATGATCATGCGAACACGGTACTGACCGTCCACCTCAGCCGGTGTCAACTCTCCTTCCCGAACCTTGGCGCGGGTCGTTTCGCGGATGGCGTTACCAACAACAAACGCGCCGATAAAACAACTCATCGTCATCAGGATCGTGATCCATCGCAGCACGGGAACGAGATCCGGCGCAGCGGCGGGGCCGAGGAGAAGCCCGATGACGCAGAGAACAACGACGGACAGGGTCATGCTGCCGACAATGATCATCCCCTGAAGCCAGACCGGCGCTTCCCGGCCATGCTCGGATTGCTGAAGCATCTGAATTTCTCCACAAGTGTACGGACCGACGATGATGGAACCCTCACTCGAGACATTCACTGCGCAGCGCGGGCTTCTTCGACCATCGCGCCAAGCAGATCATGATCATCCAACTCGAACCGCGGCGCCCACCGGCCGTCGATAAACAGGAGGGGGACCACCAGCCGCGTGTGAATCGTACCGACGATGGCAACGTGTCCGCGCACCGCTTCGTGCACCGCCGGGCTTCGCCACTGTTCCAGCCACTCTTCTTCGTCCATTCCGAAACGGCCGACCGCTTCGGCCAGTGCCTCGCCGGTTACCCCGCCATCGTATTCGATGATCCACTCGTGCAGCGCACGGTAGCCGGCCCGCCCCCCCACCTCGGCCGCGGCTTCGAGTGCCGCGGCAATCAGACATCCGTTCTCATGCGCCGTGGACGACAAAAGATCGTTACACGACTCATCGAGCGGAAAACTGCGGAATGCGTACCGGACATCCGGCCATTCATTCAACCGCTCACGGATCATCTGATCGAGCGCGCGCGTCCGTTCGTGGCGGTAATCACCCCAGACTTCAATGCGCACCGGCGCGTCCGAATCGCCGAACTGCCGCTCGGACCGCGCTTCGGGGATGGTGCGGGTCGGATGGTCGCGCCATTCTTCCAATGATCGGGTCAGCGCACCGGGCGGCCGATCCGACGCCGGACTTCGCGGGTCGGGATTCATGGCCGCGACCTCCTGGACCGCGCGCCGGATCGTGCGCGACGCCTGGGTGTTGCGAAGCTCAACGCCGTTGATAAAGACCATCGGCGTGTACGCCAGACCGAGCGAGACCGCCTCGTCGGCATCCTCACGAACGAGCCGCAGCGTCTCATCACTCATCATGATGCGGATGAATTCGCGCGGATCGTAGCCGAGTTCACGGAGTTGGCGGTTCAGCACGGCGTCGGTGAAGCCCCCCTGCTGCTCCACCAGCCAGTCATGCATCCGCCAGAATCCTTCCTCACCTCCCAGGATGCCGGCCGCTTCCGCCGCCCGCGCCGCCCAACAGGCGTTGGTATGCATGGCGCGCGAGACGTGAGGATTGCAATCGGGATTGATCGGAAAGTGCTTGACCGAAAATGACAGGTCATCCCGCTCTTCCAGCAGTCGATCGACCTCGTGCTCAAAGCGCTGACATTCCGGACACTGGTAACCGGTAAACGCCACGATTCGAATGGCAGCGCGCTCCGGTCCGCGCCGGTATCGGCCGGTAAACGCGGCCCCTTCCTCCTCGTCACTGGCGGCAATCTGACGAGTGGCTTCATCCAGCGCGCGGTCCTCCCGTTCCTGCGCCCGCTGTTCCGCCAGCACGCTCCAACCGATCAGGACGACCGTCACCACGGCGAAACCGATGACGGTTCGTTGTACGGCGCTGGATCGCCAGAAACCCTGCGGGAGCCAGACTCCGCGCGGCCGCTGCGTCTCAAGCAGCGCGAGAAATCCCAGATTGCCCGCATGGCTGACCAGGCAGTAAGGGCAGGCGTACCCGCCGGCAATGATCACGATGAGGTAAAAAATCGAGGCCAGACCGCCGAGTCGAACCAGACCGCGCAGGCGGGCGACTCCCTCGCGCGGGACGATCAGCCACGCGGCCAGCAATCCGGCGAAGTAAGCCAGTCCCAGAAAAGAGACCGGCCAGTCGATTCCGGGAATGCTGCCCCAGACGCTCGCGGCGGCGCGATCACACGCCCCGCCCTCCCCGCATCCGGGCACGGAACCGCCGAGAAAGTGCTGGGCCACCAGCATGCCGCTGGAGAAAACCGCCGCAATCAGGAGGGCCAAGCCGAGCCACCGGACCGGCGTGGTGATCGGGTTGGCGGCCGCGCCGGGTGGCGCTGATTGACCCGTCCCTTCGCGAACGGCCGCGTCATCCCGTTCCCTCGATCGCCGCTTTTTCGCGCTTCCCATGCACTGACTCCTTGCCGATTCCGATCAAGCACGCGCGTTCCCGCTCGATTACATCCGCCGCGGGGCTTCGATGCCCAGCAGGTCCAGGCCATCTTCGATGACCCGTTGCGTGAGATCACAGAGTCGCAGCCGCGAGCCTCGAATCGACGGATCATCCGCCTTCAACACCGGACACTGCTGGTAGAACGAACTGTAGGCATCCGCCAGGTCGTAGAGATACGTGCAGAGGCGGTGCGGTTCCAGTGAACGCGCGGTATCGGCAATCATGGACCCGTACCTGAGCAGCATCAGGGCCAGCGATTTTTCCGCGGGCTCCCGCGGCAGCACCGCCACGTCACGGAGCGCCCCCGGATCCAACTCGGCCCGGGCGAAGATCGAGCAGATCCGGGCGTGGGCGTACTGGAGGTACGGCCCGGTTCGCCCCTCGAACGCGATCATCCGATCGAAGTTGAACACGTAATCGCGAACCAGATCACTGCTGAGGTCGGCGTACTTGACCGCGGCGATGCCGACGGCCTTGCCGGTGCGTTCGAGCTCCTCCAGCGTCGCGCCGTGCGTCGGCGCGGCGGGATCTTCCGAACGACGGATCACTTCATGGGTGCCGCGTTCAATCGCTTCGATCAAAAGTGACCTCAGCGTGATGTTCTCACCGCTTCGCGTCTTGAGGGGGCGCTTATCCTCGCCCAGGACCGCGCCGAAGGGGATGTGGACCAGCTCCGCCGCCGCGCCGTCGGCCGTGCGATCCCAGCCGATCCTCTTCGCGGCGTCGAAGATATCGCGGAAGTGATCGCGCTGCCGCGCGTCAACGACGTAAATCACCCGGGTCGCGCCGAGATCGTGTACGCGGAAGCGCACCGCCGCAAGATCGGTCGTCGCGTAGAGGAACCCGCCGTCGGATTTCCGAATCAACAAAGGTCGATCACGATCCTCAAACCGAACGACCAACGCGCCTTCGTCCTCCTCCGCGACACCTTCTCGCACGAAGGCGTCGATCACGTCGGGAAGCCGGTCGCGAAAGAATGATTCACCCCGGTTGTTCTCCGGTCCGAGCCGGACGTTCAGGAGCTCGTAGCTCTCGTAGACCGCATCCATCGTGACCCTGATCAGCTTCTCCCAATCCGCGCGAACTTCCCGATCGCCCTGCTGCAACTGCACGAGGGTGCGTTTGGCGCTCTCCAGCGCCTCGTGCGCGCCGGCGTTCTGTTCTTCCAGTTCCGCGCGGCGGTGCGGACCGGCGTGCGGCGACTCCATCGCCCGCGCCAGGCCGCGGATATCCGCTTTCGCGCTGAGCTGCGCATCGCGGTACGCGCGGTCGAGTTCGGTCAGCGTCAGCCGATCGAGATCTGTTCCCGCGCGGCGAAGCTGGTCGAGCACCATGGCGATCGGCAGTCCCCAGTCGCCGAGATGATTCTCACGAAAGACCTTGCGGCCGCACCGCTCGTAGATCCGCGCGATCGCATCGCCGATAATCGTCGAACGAAGGTGGCCAACGTGCATCTGCTTGGCGACGTTCACGCCGCAGAGATCAATCGCAACGGAATGCGGGTCGGGGTCCGGCTGAACCCCGAGTTCATCGTCATCCATGGCGTCCAGCAACCGGCCGAGCGCTTCGGGCTTCAGGCGGATGTTGATGAAGCCGGGCCCGGCGACATCGGCCGGCTCCGCCACGGCGCTGAGATCGAGCGCGTCGACCACATCCTGCGCCAGATCGCGCGGCTTGCGGCCCAGCCGTTTGGCGAGCCCCATCGCAAAGTTGGCCTGGTAATCGCCGAACTGCGGGTTCTGGCTCGACTTGATGATCGGATCGGTCTCGGCGTAATCATCACCCAACGCCGCGGCAATCGCGCTGCGGAAGGCGGATTCCAGCAGTTCGATCGGGTCGGCACGGGCGGTCTGGGAACTCATCGCAGTCATGGTCGGCTAGAGTATAACCCCAGCCGGACCGGATGAGCCATCCCGTCGGCCGCGCCGTGGCGTCGATCACTCAAACGCGGCGACGTCCGGAGCGCAGATCATGCCGATGGGTTTTTCGTGCGGCTTGCCCGACGGTGTGATCAAGACCGCCTCGATCGGTACCCGGTTGTTGAAGAGTTCATCCACATCGTCGATCGTCGTGTCCCGGGAGACGAACGCGACCCGGTCCCGGCGGTGATCCTCCTCCAGAACTTCGCCGATGCGTACCTTTTCCAGGTCGATCTCCAACCGGCGATCACGGACATGCCCGGCCGCCCAGCGCGCAATACCGTTGCTGGTCAGGAGTCCCACGAATCCTTCCCGGGCGTACACCGGGTACCGGGAATAGCCGTCATCCCGCAACAGTTCGAGCACCTCCGCGAGCGTCTGCTCGGGAGCCAACGTGACGACTTCATTCTCGAATCGCGGGATCACCTTCTCGGGTGAGAAGAACTTCTTCTCGATTCGCTCCAACTCCAGTACCGTCTGCTCGCTCGGCACGGCGATGTAGAAATCCTCCCCCGTGCGGTTGTGCACCAGCGCGTTGCGCAACTCGCCGATCTCGATCAGAAAGTCCGCGTACCGGGCGATACGTCGCTGCCGGTTCGCGGCGATGCGCACCTTGGCGGTGAAGGAATGCTTCCGGCGGTTGTTCCCCGTACCGATCAGATCGACCAGTTCACGGTCAATCCGGTTGTACGCCTCTTCGAAGCGGCGAATCCGCTCTTCTTCCGGCAGGTTCGAAGCGCCCGGCACGCCCGAGGAACGGCTGGGAGCCGCTTCGTGCTCATCCCGCGCGGCGTCGCGTCCTTCGCGTTCGGATTCGGGTTCGGGTTCGGTCCTGGGGTTTTGGGCCATGCGTCAGGTGTGCTTTCTTTCGAGTTCATCAAAGTGCGGCCGAAAACGCGGCCCGCCGAGATCTTCATCTTCCATCCGCAGCCGTTCGATCTGCGGTCCGATCTGCCGGGTGTTGCGCTGAATCCGGTCGAGGATCTCAAGCGATCGCAATTGCGCCAGCCAGTAGATCTGCTCACCGACGGTTCGGCCGGTCGCCGTCAGCCGCCGGTAGAGTTGCATCGCCTCGCCGAGCGTCTCCAGATCGCCCGGATCGGCTGTGTGGTAAATCGACTCCGCCAGACCGATCAGAACCGGCGCCGCGTCGGGCCGCTCCCGGCGCAATTCCGCGTACCGGCTTCGCGCCAGATCATACTCACCGGCAAAACGGTACGCATCGGCGACCCGCTGCCGCATCTCGATTGGCGCCGGCGCCGAATGCCGCTCCAGCCAGGCCTCGTACTGCTCGGCCAACGGCAGAAGTTCTCGTGCGGCAAGCCGCTTCGCTTCATGCTCCTGACCGCGATCCAAGAGCCGCCGCACCTCCGAATCGGCCCCCTTCATCATGGGGATGAGTACCTCCCCCATCCGTTCCGGCGCCGCATCGAGGAACTGCGTGAGCGTTTCGCGAGCGAGGCGGCGTTCACCGAGTCCCTGGTAGGCGTTGATCCGCGTCTGCAGAATCTCCGCCCGCAGATCAGAGCTGACGGCGTCATGATCTTCATCGATCTCATCCACTCGATCCAGTGCCCGCTGATATTCCCCGCGGCTCAGGGCGACTTCGGCCAGCAGAACCTCAAGCTGAACCCGCCGCTGCTCGACCGATCGCACCTCCTCCTCCGTCCGAGCGCTCTGCTCCAGCCGATCGAGCGCTTGTCGCAGCGCCGGTTCCGCCCCGGTGGTTCGTTCGCGCCACTCCCGCGCTTCGCCGGAATCGATCGCGCGCCGCAATGCTTCCCGTTTCGTGCTGAGCCGCAGCGACAAAGCGTCGATCACCGTGCTCGGTTCATCGGCGTTCATCACCGGCCCGA
>SKZB01000220.1 GCA_007127615.1 Phycisphaerales bacterium
CATGAGCCCGGCGAATCTCACGTACGGTGATCCGCCGCGGCCGGACAACATTTTTGCGATGGAAGACGGTCCGGCGGGCGAGGACGTCATTCTCACGTTCACGCAGGAATTGCGAGGCGGCCGGGTCGTCATTCAACATGACTAGACCGGGCAGACATCGCGACACCCCGGAGAAGTCGGGTGCGGTCGTCGAGCTTGCGCGCACGTGGATCAGCGTTCTTGACCGGAGCCCGAAGAGCGGCCGGATGAAGTTGACGCCGCCTTCTTGCGCGGCTTGCGGAAGCGCGGGTCCCGGTGGGCGTAATCGGCCTTGCTCGCGACCTGGTGGTTGAGCCACTCGATCACGGCGGCCCATCCCATACTGTCCGGATCGCGGTTCAGATAATTCTCGACGACGCCGATCACCCGGAAGCCGTTGGAGATCTGAAAACTGAGGGTGGGGTCGACAATATCGCCGCGGATCACCCGGATGACGTATTCTTCGGCGGAGAGCTGATGGGCGTAGGCGCTGTACCCGCGCAGTCGTGCCCCGGCCCGGATGCGCAGCAGGCCGAGATCACGGACGAGTTTTCGGCGTGCGGCGTAAATCTTCCGGCCGATTCCCTGACGACGGCGTCGCGGGTCGACCATGACCTCCGCGGCGTAGAGCGTCCGGCCCTCGGGGTGGTGGTTGGTGAACATGTGATTGCCGGTGAACTCGATATAGGAATCGGTGGCTTCGTACTCGTCCCAGAGCACGATGAGACTCGCCGCCATGCCGACCACCTCGCCCGTGGCGAGATCCTCGGCCACGAATTGACCGTCGGGAAAGACGCGCCGATGGGAAGCAAGCTGTTCCGGCAGCCAGGGATGATCGTTGGGATAGACCCGGCGACTGAGCGAGCCGATGGCTTCGAAATCACGTTCTTCGGTTTGGCGAATCCGTATGCGCGGCGTGGCGCGTGTCATGGTGGCCTCGACCCTTTCCAAGTTCAGGCAAAGTTCAGGCCCATTCTATCCCATGACCTCGAATCGATCCGGCGGCGAATCGGAGGGTCGCTGTTGCCTGTCCGCGCTTCAGCCGATACCGTCAATGTCGGCGGCCTTCCGTCGCCGACGCCCGCACGAGTTTCCGTTCGAGGATTCCGCCCGCCATGATCATCGATGTCCATACCCATCTGAATCACTACGACGAGGAAACGACCAAACCCCTCGAAGCGCGATTCGAAGAGTTGCAGACCAACATGAGCGACAATCATGTTGATATCGCGCTCGTGCTGACCTCTTTCAAGGTGAACCGGAATCGTCCATCGACCGCGGAAGTCGTCGATCTGCTTCGCGACGTGCCGAACATTCACTGCGTGGCCGGCATCAGCGTCATGGGCTACAAGGAACGCGACCTGCGCGAGCTCAGCGATTTTCTCAAGCAGGGCGAGGTCAAAGCGCTCAAGCTCTATCCCGGCTACGAGCCGTTCTACCCCTACGAGGCGCGGTGTCAGGTCATTTACGACCTCGCGCTGGAGTACAATGTACCCGTCATGGTGCACACCGGCGATACGTTCACGCCGCGCGGCAAACTGCGTTACGCCCACCCGCTGCACCTCGATGAAGTTGCGGTCGACAATCCCGGTCTCAAACTCGTGATCTGCCATATCGGCAACCCGTGGATCCGCGATTGCATGGAAGTCGTCTATAAGAACGAGAACACCTACGCGGACGTCTCCGGTCTGGTCGTCGGCGACTTTGAGGACAATTTCGAGAAGTACATGCTCCAGCAGGTGCGCGAAATGATCCTCTACGCGGGTGAGCCCCGGTACCTGCTCTACGGCACGGACTGGCCGATCTGCGAGATGAAATCCTACCTCCGTTTCATGCGCGGCCTGGACCTGCCGGAGAAGGATCACGAAATGATCATGTGGCAGAATGCCGCACGGGTCTACAAACTCGACATCAAACAGCCGGAGCCGGTCGGCGCACTCTAAAGCGCGGCCGGGAATGGCAAGGGTTGCAAGTGGGGCATGTACGGCATGTACGGCATGTGCGGCGCGTCCGGATCGCCCCGTCATTCACGGTTCATCGTGCCAGGTTCCGCTCGGCAGGTCGTAGACCAGCGACCGGTCCGCCGGCCGGGTGGGTTCGCCGCATTCCGTGCTGATGCCGACATCGACCGAAGTGGAATACCAGTCGGTTTCGCGCGGCCGGACGTTGATCTCACCCGACACGCCGAGCAGTCGCTCGACCTGCCACGTCTCCGGTCCGTTGAAGTCCCGGACGGGACGGCGGCCGAGCGCGGCGAGATACTGACGAAAGATCTCCGAGACGAGGTGCAGGCACTGGGATTTGTCCCGAGTCTCGAGGGTCACCGATGAATCATTGTTCACGCGCAGCGCGGCCGTGGCGCGCAGTTCCGCGGCCAGGGGAGACCGCTTGCTCTCGATCGCCCGGCTGATGGCGCGAACGTCGCCCGATTCGATCGGCCCGTCGATCAGCACGCAGCAGAGGGCACGCTGCGGGCAGAAGGTGACCAGCTCACGCAGGGTCAGTTCATCGACCGCCAGTTCGTGGTCGCTGAATATCTCTCCAACCCGGAGTCGTGCACGCTCCGCCATCCCGCGCAGCGGGGCCGGCGATCGTTGCACGATCGGCGGGACTTCGGATTGGGGCAGCGGTTGCGACCGGGTGGCGATGTCTTCCACGTGAGCGCGATCTTCCGGCGTGCCGTTGGCCATGCCGCTGCGCACGTTGCGCAGTTCGCCGGTCACGGCCCGCACGGCGGCGATGTCGATGACGAGCGTTTCGGCCTGATCACGTCGCTCGGGATCGATCAGGTGCCGCCACGATCGCAGCGCGTCAAACGTCTTCATCGGGGTGACGGTGAGCGACCAGCCCTGGTCGGTTTCGACCATGCTCGCGCGAAACGGTGCCACGCGTGGGCCGGCTCCGGCATTGAACCGCTCGGCGCAGTTCTGGTCGGTGTTGTTCTCTTCGAACGAATTGGGGTCGATCGGCGGCATGGTTCGACACCTCGGGGGAGTTGTGACCGATTGAGCTTCACCAGGAGAGACACAGTCCATCATGCCTTTGTTTCATTCCGCTTTGGTGAAGCGGAAGTCGGAAGCGCGTTCAGTCTTCAATATTGAGTTCGTGCAGGGGGTCGCAGGTGATTCAGGAAAGTCCGGCCGGGGAAAGATCAGCCGGCGTGGTCGATCGACCGGTTGATCAATGGCGGGGATGGCCGTGATCAGACCGATGCGTGTCCACGGACGGATGCATTGCCGTTGGCGTATGCGTCCTCGACGTGAACATCGACGGGGACATCGTCCTGCGATGTTTGAAATGCTCGTGGGGGTGCTTCTCGGCGCGAACCGGGATCATCTGCAACTGGCCATTAAGTTGGCCATCAAACTGGCCATCAAACCGGCCATAGAATTGGGCACATGCATCCCGGCCGCTCAGGCGGCACTCGATCCACCGCGCGCACCGACCACCCGCGTGGAGGAGGCGGGCGATCAAGTGATGCAATGTGGAGGAGAATGTGTTCATTGCAGAAAAGCGTTCGATCTTTCGCCCGAGAAGCAACCGGGCACTCGTAGTATCTATACGACAGAACGTCGAATGGGGTTGATCTATTTCAAAGCAAAAATTGATTATGATGAAAATTGATGATTCACTTTACTGAGCTCGATTTAAACCCCATTCTGGTGAGAAATGTCGGCCGGATGCGTTTCCAACGGCCCCGGCCGATCCAGGTGGAGGCGATTCCCCCGCTGAAGGAGGGCCGCGATCTGCTCGGGCTCGCCCCCACGGGGACGGGAAAAACCGCCGCCTTTTTGCTTCCGGTCATGCATCAGCTCCTCTCCCGCCCGCCGGAGACGGACCCGCCCGGCCGCCGGCCGGATCCGCAGACCCGTCTGCGGGCACTGGTGCTCGGACCGACGCGCGAACTGGTTCAACAGATCGCCGCCGAAGCCCGTCGACTGGGCGGCGGATCGCTGCTGCGCATCACGTGCGCGTACGGCAAGGTCGGGCTCAAACCCCAGGCCGAACGGATCGCCCGCGGGATCGATCTGCTCATCGCCACGCCCGGCCGGGTTCGTGAGCTGCTCGAAGCCGAAGCGTTGTCCCTCGCTTCAATTCGTCATGTGGTCCTCGACGAAGCCGACCGCATGTTCGACTTCGGCTTTCTGCCGCAGATCGAAAAGATTCTCGACCGCATTCCCGCGCCCCGGCAGATCGCCCTTTTCACCGCGACCATGCCGCGGGAGATCGAACGGTTGACGCAGCTCGCAATGCGCGATCCGGTGCGCATCGAAATCGAGCGGCACACCACGCCCGTCAGCCATGTCCGCCAACGCCTGATCGAGATCGACGATCGGGCCAAGGTCTCGCTGCTGATGCATCTGCTCGAACACGATCTTCAGGATGGCATTCTCATCTTCTGCCGCACCCGCCGGCGGGTGGGGTGGGTTTCGACGGCACTCGCCCGGCACGGGTTCAGCGTGAGTTCGGTGCACGGCGACCGCACCCAACCCCAGCGTGAGCGGGCTTTGCACCGCTTCACGGAAGGCGAACATCGCATCCTCGTCGCCACCGATGTGGCCGCCCGCGGCCTGCACATTGAAACCGCGCGCACGGTGATCAATTACGATCTGCCCCCCAACGCCGAGGAGTTCGTGCACCGCATCGGTCGCGCGGCGCACGGCGGCGGGGTGGGCGAGGCGATCACGTTTCTCACGCCGTACGAGCAGGAGAGCTGGCGCTCCATTCGGCGCGGCGCGAAGCTGTACGATCTTGAACCGGAAGTGCTGGCCGGCTTTGAACCGCCCTCGACCGAAACAAAGGAACGGGAGCGCGGACTGAAGCCCGGCGGGCGCGGGAAGCGCAGCGCGGTCTTCGAGGCGGATCTGTTCGAGTCCGCGCCGAGCAAGGGCGGACGTGGCGCCGGGCGATCCGGCAAGCGCATGCGCGCCGGCCGCCGCCAAAGTCGACAACCGATCCCGAAGGGCGAGAAGCCCGGCGGCGGCGTGCGCAAGCCGCCGAAGTGATTCCGAAACCGCGCTCAGCTATTCGGTTGGTTTCTCATCCTGCTCGCGATTCCACGGAATGGTCACGCGTCCGAGCAGGGTCGCGCCGTCCTGAATGACGAGCGAATGACCGACGAGCCGCTGGCCTTTCCAGGATGACTTCGCGCCGAGTTCGATCGGACCGTCGGTCTCCACCGTGCCTTCCATCGCGCCTTCACAAGAGATGCCTTCGCCGGATTGAATCCGCTTCGCGACGACCCGGCCGCGCTTCGTGATCGTCACCTCGCCGCAGGTCTGCAGATCATTGACCGGCAGGTAACTCTTGACGGTGACGTTCTCGACCTTGATCGCGCGGTTGCAGCCGGGGCAGGTGGTGCTCATCGTGCGCGCGGAGACATCCTGCACGTGGCCGCACAGGTAGCAGCGTATCGACCGGCGGGTGCCGGCCCTGGTTGTGGCTTTTTTCCGCGCCATCAAAACTCCGGTTCCTGGCCGATCGGAGCGGCCGCCGCGCCGCCGCGATCTTTACCTGAAAACCCTGAATACCGTGAACGTCACGAATTCGAAGATTGCCATGAATGCCATGAATGCATGCTCATCGTCATCTCGAACCCTCCGCTCATCGGCCGGCACCTGCCGACCGAACAGGGTAGCTTCCCACACGAGCGCGGGTGCGGTCAATCGCCCGATGATCGCGGAACCGGCCCCGCGTCGATCCGAACGGGTTTCGGACGGGTCCACCTCTCGGCGCCGATCAGCGCCGCCAGTCGTTCCAAAGCTTCATCCAGCGAAGCCAGCCGCGTTTTCGTGAACCGCTCGCCCGGCTCGGCCCAGATCCGGTTTAGACGCAGTTCGCCCGCGGCCCGGTCAAACTTCCCGTCCAGCCGGCCGATGAATCGATCCCCTTCCAGTACCGGCAGGACGTAGTACCCGAACCGGCGCTGCGCCGCGGGCACGAACGCTTCGAACCGGTAGTCGAAATTGAACCAGCGCCGCAGCCGCTTCCGGTCGCGGATCACCGGGTCGAACGGCGAGAGAAGCCGCACGTGTTCCGGCGGGTCCGGCGCGGTTCGGATCATTTGGGCAAAATCCGGCAGGGCGAACCCGCGCTGCGGTTTCGAGCCGTCCGCCACTTCGATCGATAACTCCACGATCTCGCCGCGCTGGAGCGCCGAGCGGCACCACGCGCGGACTCCGGGTAAATCGACCGCGCGCCAGAACCCCGCGATCTCCGCGGCGCCCGCCACCCCGAGCCGCTCCAGGGCGGACCGGCACGCCCAGTCAACGTGCGCTTCTTCATCCGGCATCTCGAGCTTCGCCACCTCCGGCAGCACCCGTTCGGTCAGATCGTACACCTTCTGAAAGTTCACCCGGCCGGCGATCGCCAGTTCGCCCGTGCGCCAGAGATACTCCAGAACCGCCTTCTGCGGCTTCCAGCCCCACCACGGCCCGGATTCGCCCGGCGCATCATCGGCGAAGTCGCGCGACATCAACGGCCCGTCGCGCTCGATGCGTCCGCGCACCTCCTCGATCACGCGATCGGCGTTCGCCCCGACGCGCTCGCGCCACCAGCGATTGGCGCGGATGCGTTCTTTCGCGCGGTGAAACCGATGCTTCCAGTGCGGAAACCACGCGCTCGGAATCGCGGAGGCGTCGTGCGTCCAGTTCTCGAAGAGCTGCCGGTCGCGCTCGAGCAGCCGCGCGAGCAGCTTCGGCCGGTAGTTCTCCAGACGGGTCTGCAGCGTGAGATGATGGGCCCGCTCGATCATGTTGATCGAATCGATCTGCACGAAGCCGAGCCGTTCGATGAGCGCGCGCAGCGAGTCTGCCGTCGCTCGTCCGGCCGGATCACGCAGCAAGCCCTGCTGCCGCATGAAGAGCCGGCGGGCCTGAGAAGCCGGTAGAACGACTGGTCGTACGGTTGCCATCATGGCTCCATTCATACCGGAAGCCGCGCCGAACGCCAGCCGCCGGCGATGAATCCCGGGCATCGCGTTCTCTCGTCGTCCCCGCGGAGGGGGGACCCGGCGGCCGTACGATCGGGTTTCGCTCGTTAGACAACTTTCGATTCCAATTCGAGTGATCGCTGGATGCCGTTTTTCAGATCCGGGAGGAGCGTGCGACTTCCCGATGATGAGTCCGGTCGCCACGGGTGGATCGATCACGCGGGATGTATCGTGCGCCGTCATCGTGGCAGTCGGTCGTCGCCCGACATGTGGCCTTCGCTGCGATTGTGGTGCCGCACGGCTTCGACGACATGCACGAGTTCTGCAACGGCGCGGCCGGGATGGGTTGCGGCGGCGCAGACGCCGACGGTCAGCCGAACGTTTTCAATGAATGCATGGTCGGCCTCGCCCTGAAGTCGAATGCCGGTGGCGGGAGAAAGTGACGAAGTGACGAAGGGAAGGCACGGAGGCACGGAAGCGGGATTCCAGGGGGCGCGCCCAAGGCATCCCGCCCGCCGCAGCCGCCCGGTACGCAGAACGCATCCTTCGCCTTGGCGTCACCGCTCTGGCCCGGCACGGGACGGCTCCATAAGATTTATCCATGTCCATGACCGCGCTCTGGCTCTATCTCGGTAGCGCATTGGCACTGGCAGTCGCTGCGTTCACGCTCGCGGTATGGGCCTGGTTCTCTGATCGATCGCGCGGCCGCCGGCGCTGCCCGAAATGCTGGTACACCATCCACGAATCCCCGGCGCTTCCCACGCACTGCTCGGAGTGCGGCCGCTCGATCGTGCGCGAGCAGGTCCTTTATCGTACGCGCCGGCGATGGAAGTGGGTCGGCGCCAGCGCGGTCGTTCTCCTGATCGCGGCGTACCTTGCGGTACAACCGAAGGTCCAGCCGTACGGCTGGGGCTCGTTGACGCCGATGACCGCACTGATCCTCCTGCTCCAGTTCGATGACGCCGACTGGGTGGTGCGCGGCATCGACTCGCAGATCAATCACGACCTTTTTCACCGCCTGCGCGCGCCGGACTTTCTCGATCACTGGGACCCGGCGAAAGAGAAAGCGATGTGGCGATGGCAATGGCGATGGCTCGGGCGCACGATTCTGCCCCGGCTGGACGATGAAGCGCTCGACCCAAATGTTCGGCGAAAGTACCTCGGCTGGATCGCAATGTGTCGCGACTTCGCCGGCGATCGCCAACTGCACG
>SKZB01000353.1 GCA_007127615.1 Phycisphaerales bacterium
CTTCGCCACCGACGTTCATCAGCGCGACGCGGGGTTCCTTGACGTCGAGAATCTTGTTGGCGTAGACGTGTCCCATGACGCCGTACTCCGCAAGATGCTGCGGCTTCGGCTCGATGTTCGCGCCAACGTCAATCACGACGATCGGACCGGCGAAGGTGGGGATGACCACGGCAATACCGGGTCGGGTCACGTGGGGCAGCCGGCGCATGTACATCTGCGCGGCGGTGGCCATGGCGCCGGTGTTCCCGGCGGAGAGAATGACGTCCAGCCGATCCTCGGCCTTGGGGCTGCCCATACGGGCGAGCATGGTGATGGAGGAATCCTGCTTGCTGCGCACGGCTTCGACAGGCGATTCACCCATACCGATTTCGTCCGGCGCATGCTGAATGACGATGCGATCGTCCCGGCGCGATTCAACCGCCGGGCGGATGACCTCTTCGCGACCGACGAGAACGAGCTGGTCTTTCGGGCCGATACGATCAAGTGCCGCGAGCGCGCCGTCAAGGATCGCCTGCGGGGCGTTGTCGCCGCCCATGACATCGACGCCGATCCGCATGGATCACTCGTCTCCGGTGGTCTTGATTTGAAGTCCGGGGCGGACGTAACCGCACGAAGTACACGCCGCGTGAGGACGCTTGGCCGAACCACAGCTCGGGCACATCACGCTCTGAACGGGCTTCAGTGCGTGATGCGAGCGACGCTTGCGCTTGCGGCTGGGGGATGTGCGAAATGCTGGAACGGGCATATCTCGACCCTTGTGCCAAAGATCAGACTCGGGAATCCGCGGTCAACCGGTCTGGCCGCGTTCCACCGGCCGCATGCCAGTCTCAGCCATGAAATCCGGCACCCACCGCGGCGGCGAAAAGAGCAGACACTGTACGTTGCAAAGGAATTGATGTCAATCGTTCGGCCAGTTCGTACGGTCAGTCCTCGCCCGAACGGACTTCCCCGGTCGAGCCACGATCCGCCAGCGCGACCGCCACTTCCCCCGCGGTCCGGGCGTTCGCCGCCAGCAGCGCGAGGTTCGCCCGAAGCGTGCGGCCCTCGCTCTGGGCCGAGAGCACTTCCAGCAGGTACGGCGTCCGGGCCGGGCCCTCGATCCCCGCCGCTGCGGCCGCCCATTCCGCTCCCTCGATCAGTGCGTCCAGTTCGACGGGGTCCATCGCCGCCTCGGCCGGGACCGGCCGGGTGAGCAGCACCCCCTCGCGCCGGCCGAGGGCCTGCCAGTGGGTTCGGCAGAGATCGGCCGCTTCCTGCGCGGTCGCCACCGCGCAACCGACCGTCAAACCGGGCCCGCCCATCGTGAAGAACTGCGGGAACCACGAAGTCCCCAGCCCCAGGACCGGCACCGAAAGCGTTTCCAGCGCTTCGAGCGTGGCGGGCAGATCCAGAATCGACTTTGCGCCCGCGCAGACCACACACACCGGTGAGCGGGCCAGTTCAAACAGATCCGCCGAAATGTCCGGTTGCGCGGTCCAGCCCCGGTGCACGCCCCCGATCCCGCCGGTGGCAAAGACCCGGATCGGGGGCAGCGGGTTCCCGGCCCGGCGGCACGGCGCGAGACATCCGATCAACGTTGCCGCGACGGTCGTTCCGGCGGTCTCCTGATGGCTCAACGCCGCCGCCAGCCCGCTCGGGGAGACCTTGCCCGCCGATTCCTCCCGCGCCAGTGCATCGAGTTCTTCATCGCTCAGCCCGATGCGCAGAACGCCGCGGATGACGGCAATGACCACCGGCACCGCGCCGGCGGCCCGCACCTGCCATTGCATCAACCGCACCGCCTCGAGATTCACCGGTTGATCGGAGCGCCACTCCGGCGACTCCACGCCGACCGGTGGCGGATGAGGCGTGCGCGGCAGACCGGCGGTCAGCACCGCCGTTTCCAGCGCGACCACCGGTTTTCCATGAAGCAGCGCGGCTTCGATCTCGGGGTGAAGCTCGATCGGATTCATTCTGCCGCAGTGTACCCGCTGCCCCGCCCACGATCCCGTGCGCGTTTCTATCGACCGCGCCGCGTGCGGTACGCCCACCGGCCGAAATCGAGTATGGCGCGGCGGCGGGCGGCGCGATCGGGCATCTTTGACGGATCCGTCCCGAACGCCGTCTCGAAACGCCACTTCAGGTACGGATGATCCCGGCGAAACCGAACGCGCCAACCGAGACGAAGGAGTTCCCCGAGACCGCCGACCGTGTCGATCAGATACCGCATGATTGTGCCATCTTACCGGCAGGTCCGGCCGTCGCCATCACGATCGAAGCGTGACGATCGCCCGGCACGTCCCTACCATGCTCCCATGAGTTCCGTGCAACTGCCCGTGGTCACCGATCGCCCCTTCCGGGCGGAGTTCGAAGCCGAGCTGACCGCGGCCGGATCCATCCCCACATTGCAGATCAACATCGGCTACGTCTGCAATCTGGCGTGTTTTCACTGCCACGTGGAATCCTCTCCCGCGCGCACCGCGCCGGGGGAGAACATGGATGAACCCACCGCTCGCCGCGTCCTGGCGTGGGCCCTCGCGCAGCCGGAGATTGAAACCGTCGATCTGACCGGGGGCAGTCCGGAGATGAACCGGAACTTCCGGTGGATGGTCGAGGCAATCCGCGCCTCCGGCCGCACGGTCATGGACCGGTGCAATCCCACGGTCATCACCCACCGGGATCGCCGGACCGGCGCGACGTATGACTGGATACCCGCCTTTCTGGCGGAAAACCGGGTTCACGTCGTCGCGTCCATGCCGTGCTACCTCGAAGACAATGTCGACCGGCAGCGCGGTCGCGGCGCGTACAACCGTTCCGTCGAGGGGTTGCGCCGGCTCAACGAACTCGGCTACGGCACGGATCCGGCCCTCGAGCTCACTCTGGTCTACAACCCGAACGGCCCGCATCTGCCCCCGCCGGAAGAGGAACTGGAAGAGGACTATCGACGTGAACTCAAGGATCGTTTCGGCCTCGTGTTCACGCGCCTCTGGACGATCACGAACATGCCGATCAAGCGTTGGCGGCACCAGCTCGAACGTGATGACCAGATCGGGGCGTACATGGATCTTCTGATCAACGCCTTCAATCCCGCCACGATCGAGGGGTTGATGTGCCGCCATCAGATCAACATTGATCCACAGGGAAGACCGTTCGATTGCGATTTCAACCAGGCCCTGGATCTGCCCACACCGGGCGGCCGGGGGCGATTCATCTGGGAGTACGAGATGGATGAGCTGCGTTCGCGGCGCATCGCCACGGCCGATCACTGCTACGGCTGCACCGCCGGCGCGGGAAGCAGTTGCGGCGGCGCGCTCGAATCGTAGTCAGGATTGACTTGCCAGGATCGCGTTCGCGCGCCACACTGCGTATTGAAGAATCACAGATTTTCTTGGACGAACGGGAAAACTTCCGCTACAGTTTTCTCAACGAAGCGCAAAGTTTTCTTTCGCATCTTTCGATGAACTGAGAATGCAGACGCCGATCGACGCTCCGACCCGATCGGCGTCTGTTCTTTTGCGCGGTGCGACGGCCTCATCGTCAACGCCGACCGGCGCGAATTGCGCGCCGGCGGCCGGCGGTTCGGATCGTGCTACTCGTCGTGCTAAGAATTGGTCCTACGGATTTTTACCCGGCAGACCCGCGGCGCCCGTGCCGGCATCACCTTCACGCAACGGACTGAAGCGGCTGCCGATGAGCGGCACGCGGTGATTCGGATCGGCCTGCTTCGGCAGGAACGGATACAGCAGGTAGAGGCCGATGATGATCGCCAGCGAAATCAGCCACATGAAACTGGTCCAGCCCATGAACACCGCGAACGAGGTGGCGAGCAGCACAATCAGCGCGGTGGGAATCATGGCTTCCCACGCCAGACGCATGAGCTGATCGAAGCGGAAACGCGGCAATGTCCAGCGGATCATCATCGTCAGGAAGATCAGGATGAACACCTTGCCGAGCACGACCGCGACCTGCAGCAGGATCATGAGGATTCCGCCGCCGGCCGGAAGATCCCATCCGAAGAACGGGTTCAGCGACCAGCCGCCCATGAAGAGCAGCACGAAGAACGCGGAGCCGAATACCAGGTTCGTGTACTCACCGAGGAAGAACAGCGCCCACTTCATCGAGGAGTACTCGGTGTGCCATCCGCCGACCAGTTCCTGTTCGGCTTCGGCGAGATCGAACGGCGCCCGGTTCGCTTCCGTGAGCAGGCAGGTGTAGAAAAGCAGGGCGGCGATCGGCTGGTGGACCAGGAACCACTGTCCCTCGAGTTGCTGCCCGATGATCTCATCGCCGCGCACCGCGCCGGTCATGAGGACGACCGTGAGCAGGGCGATGCCCATCGGAATCTCGTAGCTGATCATCTGCGCCCCGGCGCGCAGACCGCCGAGAAAGGAATACTTGTTGTTGGATGCCCATCCACCGAGCGTGATGCCGTACACGCCGAGCGATGTCGCCGCGAGCAGATACACGATGCCGATGTGAACGTCGGCGCCCATGATCTTCACTTCGTGACCGGCGATGCCGAGCGTTTCGGCGAAGGGGATCGTCGAGGTGTCCAGCACGCCCGCCCAGGGAATGATGGCGAAGGCGATCAACGCCGGCATGACCGTGAGCACCGGGGCGAGGATGAAGAGCGCCTTGTCCACGCCCCGGGGGATGAATTCTTCCTTCACGAGCAATTTCAGACCGTCCGCAATCGGCTGCAGCAGCCCCAGCGGACCGGTCCGGTTCGGCCCCACGCGATCCTGCACCCACGAAGCGACCTTGCGCTCGAGCAGAATGAGGTACGCCCCCGCCCCGAGGGCGAGATGAATCATCACGAGAATCGTGATCATCGAGGTGACGAACTGCGGCGTGATAAACTCGGGAATCGACATGGGGCCGATAGTGTATCGGCCACCGGCCCTCCCGGCGAGAGGCGCCGACCGATCCCGCCGACCGGCCCGGGGCCACGGCCGCTTCCGTCAGGCCCGTGAAACCCGCGAACAAAGACGTTCTCCGCGCCGGCAAACGCCACCGCCGGCGCTCAGCCCGGCTCCGGCGCCTCGCCCCCGCCCGGTTGTTGCTGCGGGGGCTTGACGATTCCCACGTACAGCGGCACCTGGGTCAGAATCGCATCGCTGCTCTGCAGCATCACCCAGTGCTTGCCGGTCTTCTTGAACGGAAGCTGCCGCACCACCACCCGCCGGGCCATTACGTCCAGCGGACTCTTGGCTTTGATCGGTCCGCCCATATCCATCAACAGGTCGCCGTCCGCGTGCTCGATCCGCAGGCGCAGATCGGTCGGCTGGGTGATGTTGGTCACCTGGAAGAAGATCTCCATGTGATCGTACTGCCGCGGCAGCGCCGGAAAGCCGATCGTGCTGAAGATTCCGGAAACGATCCATTTGCCCGAATGGCGGTCGTGGTACACGCGATCGGCAACCAGCAGCGCGAGCGGGGTCGGCGGTTCAACCATCGGGCTCTCTCCTCCTGCAACATCCCGGGAAGGGACCAAACGATCTTCTCCGATCGCATCAGCGTGCGAGCGCGCCCATCGGATCCCACGGCGGGAGCACGATCGGTTCCTGGGAAAGCGCTCGCTGCAGTTCCGGCGGGAGCGATGACTTCGGCGCCGCGATCTCGAACATGTACTCGTCGAACCACGAATCGTTCATCGTGTAGAAGCCCTTCTGCCCGTCCTTGTCGCTCCAGCTGTTCTCCACGCGCCATCGCCGCGGATGACCGTCGAGGATATCCACGCCGGTGAACAACATCGCGTGCGTCATCTGCGTCTGGTGGTGCAGCAACCGGTCGGCCTTGTTCAGGGTAAACTCGGTGTCGTAGAGCGTCTCGTAGTCGTACAGTCTGGCGTCCCAGATCCCCAGATCACCGCGCATCATCTGGCCGACGTCACATCCCATCCAGACCGGCTCGCCCTCCTCGATCGCCTGCATGGCGAGCTTCTTCATCAGGTCGATCTCGACGTTGAGGTAGAGGACCCGACCGCCCTCCATGACGTTGCCGAGATACTCCACGGTGAAGGTCCGGCCGAAGGGACTCGACGGCCTCGGATCGTGGACGATGCAGACGTACTCGTCGTACGGAATCGTGATGAACTTCCGGCCGAATTCCCGGGGCGTCATCGTGCCGTGACGATGAAACTTCCGATCCTTGTCCATCCACTGCCAGTCGAACTGCTCCGGCGGCAGGCCGAGATGAATGACCAGCATGCGGAAAATGACCTTGAGATATTCGTCCTTCTTCGCGGCCAGATCACCCTTCGCCGCCCCGTTCGCCTTCGCCTCGCGCAGGGTCCGTGCGGCTTCCCGCAGTTTGTGCAGAAGCACGTCGTTCATGCGGCGGGTGTTGGAGGAGCTTTCCGTCTCCGGCATCGCACTCTTGGGGACGAGGCCGTACTTTCGAATCAGGTTCGTGAACATGTTCCACTGACCGCCGTCCTCGAGCGGACGTTCGAGCAGGAACGCCACGACGCGATCATCCACATCACGATCGGCCGTTTCAATGATCGCTTCGAGGAAGTAGTTTGCGCGCTCGAACTTGTCCCAGAAGAGCGGGTAGTTCTGACTGAATTCGAACTCCTTGAGATTCATCTTCTGCATGGCGCCGGCGCGCAGGAGATTCAAGCCGGCGAACATCCAGCAGCGGCCGGAATTCTTCTGATCGGTGACCGGCCAGTCATCGAGGTGATGCGAGAACGTGTGGGCGGTCCGGGTGACCACGTCACGGTTCAGCGCAACGTCCTGAACGCTCGTCTGCGCGACCGCGTGACGTGCCAGCCGCGTCGTCGGACGGGAGGCAAGCTCACGGCGGAGATCCTGAATTCGCTCCGGGCTGATCGCGCCGGATGGCGCCGCCTCGTTCGCCGAGACGGTCGCTGCGGGCGGAGAAACGGGCGACGGCATGGTGCTTTCGGGGGATGACATATCGGGCGCCTTCTTCCTCAGATTTTCAGAAAACCAGGTGGGCCAGACTGCGACGATACCACGAGCAGCGCTTTGGTTCATCAAAAAAAGACGCGCGCCAAGGTTCGCGCGCGACAACAGATCGTTGAATCTGGATTGATGATGTCGTCACCGGAGCGGGCCGATCGGAAGCGATCCACATTTATGAAACAATGTCACCCTCCCGGCCGTTGTTCATCGCGTAATTCGACGGTCGGACGATTCTGAGCTCCGGCACACCACGATGACGAACCGTACTTTACGCTAACAAAGGCGCGCCGGGACGACCGCGGAGAGACTCGATGACTCGTCGAGAAGAACCGAATCGTCCGGCGCCTCAATCGAAAGGAGATTCCATGAATTTGACAGCCATGAAGACTCAGAAGATCGGACTCAGAGTGCTCGCGTGCGCGGCGATGCTGTTCGCCTCGGCCGGATTGGCGAGCGCGCAGGATCGTGGCGGCGATCAGCGATCGGGCGACCGCCCGGAGCGACCGAGCGCCCGCGAGATCGCGACCCAGCAACATCCGGACGCCCGGAATCTGACGCTGCGCGGCCAACACATCGCCATTCTCGTCGGCGAAGGACTGCACGACGGTGAAACGCTCATGCCGATGGCCTATCTCATCAATCGCGGCGCACGGGTCACCGTGATCGGTGTCAAAGCGGGCGAGGTGAAGGCCTACAACTCCGATATCACCGTCAATGTCAACGCGACGGTCGAGAACACCAGGCCGCAGATGTTCAACGCTCTGGTCCTGCCCGGCGGGGAAGGACCGTCAAACATCCGTGATAACGAAAACGTCATTCGTTTCGTTCGCGCGTTTTACGAGCTTGACCGACCCATCGCCGCGATCTGTCACGGCCCGCAGGTGCTTGCCTCCGCCGGCGTGCTGGAAGGCAAGACCGCCACGTGCATCGCGCGGATCTCCAGTGAACTGCGTGAAGCCGGCGCGGAGTACAAGGACGAAGCGGTCGTGATTGACGGCAACCTGATCACGTCACGCGTTCCGGAGGATATCCCGCTCTTCTGCCGGGCAATCGAGCGAATGCTGGTCGAACATCAGCGAGACCGTGGCCGTCCGGGCGCTCGTGATCGCGAGGGCCGCGGCGATCAACCCGGGCGTGGTCGCGGCCGCGATCGGGGACGTGACCGTGACGACGAACGTGACGATGACGGCCGTGGTCGGGGACGTGGTCGCGGTCGCTGATAGAGATTGAATCCAA
>SKZB01000154.1 GCA_007127615.1 Phycisphaerales bacterium
AACCGCGATACCGGCCGTGACTTCCGCCGCATCCACGGCCGGGCGATTCTGGAAGATGACAACGATGACAGCTACTGGACGGTGGAATGGCGTACGATCGACTCACTGCGCAAGCCGTCGTTCATTGAGGTCGATGGCGAGTTGAACACCGGCGTGTATGCCGACCTCGCCGGAGCCGCACTCACCGCGCATGCGTTCGACCGTGTCGCGCCGGGTCTCGGCATGTGGCTGGTCGTGCTCGCCTCGTGGCTGTTCGCGATCTCGACCATGATCACCTGGAGTTACTACGGTGAGCAGGGCATGGTCTATCTCGTCAGCTGGCTGCCGGAGGAAGCCCAGGGCGGCGCGATTCTGCTGTACAAACTCATCTACTGCGGCCTCATCATCTTCGCCTGCGTCGGACTGCAACTCGGCTTCTTTGAAACCGAAGAGCAGCTCGACCTCTGGACCACGATCGGCCTCGGCGTGATGCTCTGGGTCAACATCCCGATCATGCTGATCTTCGGGGCACAGACCATGCGGGCGTACCACGATTACATTCGGCGGTTGAAGACCGGCGAGATGAAGCCGCCGCACGAAGCCCCGCCCTTCACCGACGTCGTCGAAGGCAAGGACGTGGAGTAAGGCCGGAACCGCGTCTCGACATCTCCCCCAAGCCCGGGGACTTCGGTCCCCGGGCTTTTTCAATCATCTTCGCGCACGCCCGGCAATCGGCCGGTGGTCAGATCGAAGACCGCACGGAAACGCGGGCGACCATGCCGCGTCAGATCGTAGATGAACCGGTCGTTTTCGCGGTCAAAGCTCATCGTCCAGACGTTCGTCGCCGCCTCGGGCAGCATTCGGATCGTCCGTTCATCGGCGGCAAACGAGCAGCTCGACCAGTCTTCCAAGGCGTAGCCGTAACCGCCGTAGTCGGTCAGATCGTGCGGCGTGCCGTCCGGATCGCGGTGGTCGTGCCGAAGGTGCACCCGGCCATCTTCCTGCCGCGTCAGGACCCACGTTCGTGAACGGTCATCGCCGACCCAGAACGCCACCCGGACTTCCTCGTTCCGCCACGACTGAACCTGCATGCGCAGCGGCTCACCGACGAACGTGCCCTCCGGCGTTTTCTCCGCAACGACCTCGCCGTCGAAGATCAACTCCTGGTGCGGAAGAAAATTCGACAGGTACATGTGCGCATCGAGAGCGTGATCGCGTTCCGGGCTCTGACAACCACCGGATGAAATGGCCGCGGCGAACATGAGCGGCAGAAGCCGGATCGCAGCGGCACGGGGAAGCGTGGACATGGCGAACCTCCTGGGGTGAGAATTCGTCAAACGATACCGGATTCGTGCGGGATGGCTACCATGCCCGGCGTGTGGTCGTACGCCGACATTGCCGATGATCTTGCCGGGGGATTGGAGCGCGTGCTGCGCGAACTGGACGCGGAGCACGCGGTTTACGGTCTGGATGCGCGAGAAGAGGTCGAACTGCACCCCGTCCTCGCCGATCTCCTCCGCCGGGCCGGTTACGGCGTCCACCGCGAGCAGCGTTACCCGGCGGACCGAAAGAAACGCCGCAATTCCGAGGGCGAACGGTGTGATCTGGTCCTCACGCCGGAGGGCCGCGCGCTGCGGCAGCCGGATCAGGCCGCCACGCTCTTCGACGCCCCCGGGGCGGTTGATCTCGATGATGCGTTCTGGCTCGAAGTCAAAACCGTCGCGCAGCACACCGTGGAGGGCCCGAACCGGCAGTACAGCTCACAACTGCTTTCGTCCGTGCAGCAGGATGTCAGCAAGCTCGCCAGGGACCCCGGCATTCTGCACGCGGGCCTGCTCATCGTGCTCTTCGTCCACAACGAACTGGTCGCGGATCACGACCTGCGCATCTGGCAGGACCGGTGTCTGGAGCGTGGCCTGCCGATCGCCTCACCGTGCCTCCGGCTGGTTCCCATGCAGGACCGGATGGGCAATGCATTGTGCGCGATCGCCCTCTATCCGGTCCGGCACCTTTAGAAGACGGGGATCGGCCCCGGCGCCTGCCGACTCACGAAGGCGCGTCCGAATCGCCGCTCAACCGGTCGGGATCGTCAAGAGCGGCACGGGTCCATCACCGGTCGTGGACTGCAGCGAGAACAGCAGTTGCAGCAAGCCGAACGTCGCCTTGGCATCGTGGTCCCGATCATCGATGTAGAACCAGTGATCGCGGTACCGAACGGCGACATACGCACTCGCCGGCCGCTCGCGCGAGCTGTGAATTCTCATCACCCGCCCGGTGACCCGGTCCCAGTCAAACGGTTGACCTGAATCGTCCATCGTCACCCGGACAATCCCCCGGTCAATATGCTCCTGCGGAACCCTGACGCTGTGCGCGATGAAGTAGAGCACCCCGAGCAGCGACCGGGTTCGCGTGAGGGTGGTCAGTTCTGTCCCGGTGGAACGAGAGATCGAGAGTGGAATGCGTTCGACGTCTTCGCCGTAGCCGAGCCGTGTCGCAAGTTCCTTCAGCCGGCGGTCGACATTTTCATCACCCGTCCGGCGCAGACGCATGACCAGTTGCAGGCCGTTCGCGTCAAACTGCTCGCCATCCACCGCCTTGAGCGTGAGCGCACGCTTCTGTTGAAGGGTTCGGGCGAGCTCCGCAATCCGCTGGAAATCTTCGAAAATCGGCGCACTCTCCGGAGGCGGCCCCGAAGCCGTCACCGCATTCTCCAGGTCATTGAGTCGTTCCACGCAGAGGACGAACAGTCGCTCAACGCTCCATCCTGAGTTGGACAGCAGCCAGATGACCTCCAGCGGAATCGCGCTGAGCAGGCGACGTGCGTACGCCTCGCCCTGCAGCGGGGTGTAGGACACCGTCGGCCGCTCGGAGAACGTCACGCCCCCGCTGACCGCCCCGCCCGCATCGTCGGCCGCCGCACCGGAGAAAAAGCCGCCGATTCCGAACTGAACGCCCGCCGTCCCGCGTTTTTCGATGCCGTACTGCACCACGACGGACCCCATATCGAGAAAATGCGGTGTGTCGTTGTACCGCAGCCGCACGATGTTGACCAGCAGTTGCTCATCTTCGGTTCGGCTGAGAATCTCGTTGTAAAGGTGGCGCTCGTTGCCGACCGCCCGCGGCCCGTCACCCGTCGCGCAACCGAAACCGGTCACCAGCCATGCGAAAAACAAACAAACGCTTCCCAGGTACATGGGGGAAAGAATCTGAAACACACGCCGCGATGTCTGATGATCCATGTCCTTCAGTGTATAAGATTCCGGCTGCATTCGCAGATGCTTCAGCGACTCGTTCCGACTGAATGCCGTGCTTCTGCTGGTGCACCCAATGAGCGGAGAATTCACCATGCCGACCTGTTTGCGTGGCCACAGACCGTCATCCGGATCGTTCCTGCTGCTTATCGCGATCGTCGCGGGCATCGCGGCGCGTGCCTCCACTGCAGAACCTCCGAGTGATGATGAACTCGACCCGACGGAACTCTTGGAGATCGCGGAGGAGGTTCGAAAGCGCTTTGATCAACCCGCCGTGGCGGTGGCGTATGTCCGGGGCGATCGCGATCCGGTGGCCGCCATCACCGGCGTACGGTCGGTGCAGGCCGGCCGTGCCGCGACGATCAACGACCGGTTTCACTTTGGATCCTGCACGAAGGCGATGACCGCCACTCTCATCGGCATGCTCGTCCATGAGAAGAAGCTCGACTGGGAGGATCCGGTCCTGGGCTTCTTTCCGGAGTTTGCCGGCAGCGCGTTGGAGGTCTACCGCGAGGTCACCGTGCGCGATCTGCTTTCACACCGCGCGGGGCTCGTCGCGGCGACGGATGGCAAATCGCCGGAAGCGCAGTCGATTCACGGACTGACCGGAACGCCCCGCCAACAGCGCCGGCAGGCGGTCGAAATCTTTCTCAGTATGGAGCCGCCGGTGTCGCCGCGCCGCGAGAGCCGATATTCCAATGCCGGCTCCGCGATCGCCGCCGCGATTGCGGAGGAACTCACCGATCGTTCTTGGGAAGATCTGCTGCGGGCGTACGTTTTCGAACCGGTGGGCATGGAACGGGCGGGCTTCGGCTGGCCCGCCACCACCGACAACCCCGAGCAGCCACTCGGACACCTTGATTTGCCGAAGGGACTGCATCCCCTGCCCGTCGATACGACGTACCATCTGAACGATGTGATTGCGCCGGCGAGCAATGTTCACGGCACCGTGACCGACCTTGCCCGATTCGCCCGGTCGCACCTTCTGGCGTTGCGCGGTCAGCCGGCATCCATCCCGAGCGACGTGGCGCGCAAGCTGCACACACCCGCCGATGAGAACCAGCCGGAAGCTCTGGGATGGGTGCGCCTTCCCATCGCCGGTCAACCCGCAAGCTGGCACAACGGCAGCACGGGCACGTTCTTTGCGTGGATGACCATCTGGCCCGACCTGAACCTGGCGGTGGTGGTTCTCACCAACGCGGGCAGCGGCGAACCGGCGTGCGCCGCGATCACCGAACGCATCGTGAAGCGGCTCACGGAATCGACGGCGGACGAAGACTCGCCACCCCTTGAGTAGAACTCCGCCGGCCGACGGACGCGCCCCCTTCGGCGGCCCACCACATACTTCGCCCATCTCCGGGGGCGGAACGAATCACGGCGCCCTTCAGACATTCTCCGACCCGGAGATTCATCACCCACTCTCCCCATCCCTTCGTCGCTCCGCCCCTCCGTCGCTTCGTCGCTTCCCCTCCACCCCTCCGTGCCTCCGTGCCTTTCCCGACAACCTCTCATCCGTGCGGGTCGCTTGTCATCCGTGCGGGTCACTTGCGCAGATTCCCGAAGCGACCCGAACCTATGCACGGCGATCCGTTACTTCAGTGCGGGCATGCCGCGCGATTCCCGGCCGCGGTTGACGATCGAAAAGGCGTGCTTGTCGTGGCGGATCAGCTTCGCCAACTGCGACATGGTCACACCAAGCATGCCCGCCGCCCCGGCGACGTCGTACTTCCGGGCGACCACGACGTCGAGCGCCTCGGCCAGGAGGGCCGGATAGTCACGGTGTTTCGGATTGATGGACAATTTCTCACCCTGACGGCGACTCTCCCAGAGTTCACTGGGCCGAAACGACCGGAAATCGACCGGGCCGCGCACCTTGTGGGCGAGTTTGATTCGCAGCCGCTTTAGCGCCATGGAACGATTCTCGATCTGCCGCCGGCGTTCACCCGCCGAAGCGATCACCTCGGACGGGACATGCTTGAGATCACAGGCGGTCTCGACCTTGTTCCGGTGCTGACCGCCGGGGCCGCCCGATTTACCGAAGGAGACCTCGCATTCTTTCAGCAGCGCTTCATCGGTGAGCATCGCCGGGTGGGGCGACAGCAATTTGAAGCTGATCGGCTTGACATCCGGCTTGATCGGGCCGTCCTTCCGCGGCGGCCGCTGGCCGGGTTTGCGAATACGCATGCTTTGTTCACCGTTCTTTTGCTCAGGTCTTCAGAATCGAAATTTCGTTCGTGGCATCGCCGAATCACTTTTTTACGATGATACCGTCTCGCTGCGGGGCGAAGCGGTCAACGTCCAGTCATCGAACGCGCGGGCTCGATATCGGCCCGCCGCCAGACCGGCGATCATCGCCGCATTGTCCAGGCAGAAGGCCACGCGCGGCAAGCGCAGATCCAGGCCGCGCTGCGCTGCCATCTGTTCCAGTTCACCGCGCAACCGGCTGTTGGCGGTCACGCCGCCTCCGGTCAGCAGCGTCCTGACCGGGTGCCGTTTGAACGCGCGACGAAGCTTGCGCACGATCGCCTGCACGGCGGCACGCTGAAATGAAGCGGCGAAATCGGCTCTTTCCAGATCGCTCAAGCTCGAAGCATCGCGCGGCATCCGGGCGCTTGAACCGCGCCCCGTCGGCTGGCCGCAGACCGCGTAGAGCAACGCCGTCTTCAATCCGCTGAAGGAAAAATCCAGACTGTTCTTCTCCAGCATCGAAACCGGAAACTCGTGCGCTTCGTCGTTGCCCAGTTGGGCAAGCTTGTCCAGACGCGGTCCGCCGGGATAGCCGAGTTGGAGGATCGTCGCCGCCTTGTCGTACGCTTCGCCGACGGCATCGTCGATCGTACGGCCGAGGACGCGAATGCGGTCGAAATCCTTCATCAGAAAGAGACTCGTGTGACCGCCGGAAACGACGAGCCCCAGCGCGGGAAACGTGGCCGGATCGTCTTCCAGCACGCCCGCGTAGAGGTGGGCGTGAATGTGATCCACCCCGATGAGGGGCTTCTCCAGTGACCAGGCCAGCGCCTTGGCAGCGCTCACCCCGACCAGCAGAGAGCCGATCAATCCCGGCCGGTGGCCGACCGCAATCGCATCGATTTCCTCGTAGCAAAGGCCCGCCTCGCGCACCGCTTCGCGGATCGTCGGCAGGATCCGCTCGATGTGAGCGCGGCTCGCAATCTCCGGCACGACCCCCGCGTAGGGTTCATGCAGTTCGTGTTGCGTCGCAATGACGTTACTGAGCACTTCGCGGCCGTCGCGCACCACCGCGGCCGCCGTTTCGTCGCAGCTTGACTCGATCCCGAGAATGAGCGGCTCACGCTGGGTCATCCCTCGGTTCGACGTTCGGCCTGAAGGGCGCGGAGCGCCGCTTCCACATCTCCGCCGCGAATGTCGTACTCGCCGATGAGGTTCCCGTCCGCATCGCGCAAGGTCAGACGGCCGCCCGCGACCTCGGTATCTTCCGGCACCAGACGCTCACGCCCCGCCCGATCCGCGAGCCCCTGCATTTCACGAATACGTTCCTCCACCAGCTCAATCCGTTCCATCAGCCGGCCCCGCTCGGACAGCGCGCGGCTCAGCTCCTGGTCAAAGGCGAGCTGGGTCGGGTCGGTCTCGTCTTCCACCGGCCACGCATCGCCGGCCGCCCGGGCGCGGAGCGCTTCGACCGCCCGCGCCAGTTGTACATCCTTCAGGTCATGCTCGATCCACTGCACATCCGCGCAGCCGGGATCGTCTCCGCCGGTCTCCCGGATGACCTCGTATTCCCGGCGGCTCCGCAGCATTTCCATGTAGTCGCGGTCGGAGACCGGCACCACGAAACCGGGGTCCGGGTCGACCCCCCACACCGCGCTGTCCGGCCGGCGATTGAGATTGCGCCCGCTCGGGAGGTGATAGTGCGCGACCGTGAACTTGAGCGTGCCGTGGTTGAACGGCAGTTCGCGCAATTCCTGGACGGACGCTTTCCCGAAGGTCCGCGTTCCGAGAACCTTCGCGCGGCCGTTCTCCTGAAGCGCACCGGCAATAATCTCGCTCGCCGAAGCCGATGCGCCGTTCACCAGGACGACCATCGGAAAGTCCGGCAAGGTTCCGTTTCGGCCCGCTTCGTGCGTGCGTCCCTTGCCCTGCCGATCACGGACGGAGGCGATCGTGCCATCGTTCAGGAAGAGGTTGGCCACACCGACCGCCGCATCCAACGCTCCACCGGGATTGTCGCGGACATCCAGCACCAGCCCACCGATCTCGTTCACGCCGATCTCGCCGAGCGTCGCACCGATATCCTCGGCGGTGGAACCGGTGAACTGCGTGATTCGCAGATAGACCAGGTTGTGTTCATCATCGACGCAGTAGTTCCACGCCTCCCCGTGACGGCGGAGCCCGCGAATGGTCCGGGTGACGATTTGCCGTCGGGTGACGACTTTCTCCCTCTCCGTGCCGTCGGTCTGCCGGATCTTGAGCGTCACCTGCGTGTTCGGCTCACCCAGCAGCCGTTGGATCGCATCATCGATCGACTTGCCGTACGTGGACTCGCCTTCGATCTCGAGAACGACATCCCCGGCCATGATCCCCGCTTCCAGCGCGGGTGAGCCATCCATCGGCGAGATGATCGTCAGGTAGCCGTCAACGATGTTGACTTCGGCACCGATCCCGACGTATGTGCCGCGCAGCTCCCGGTCAAGATCCGCGCGACGGGACGGCGGAATGAACGTGGTGTACGGGTCATCGAGCGAGTTGATCATGCCCTCGATGACCGCCTGCAGCATCTTCTCTTCGTCCGGCTCCGTAACGTACCGCTTCAACAGAATGTCCCGAACATCGATCACCGGGCTGAACCATTCGTAGACCGAACTGCGATCGGCGATGGCGAACGGCAGTTGGACGAGCATGGCACCGGCCAGGACGGCGAGCAGGATCGGCGCGACGG
>SKZB01000208.1 GCA_007127615.1 Phycisphaerales bacterium
GAGATCTTCGACAAGCTCATCAAGCTGCGGCACCAGATGGCGCAGAACGCGGGCTTCGACAATTACCGCGACTACATGTTCAAGGCGATGCACCGGTTCGATTACACGCCGGAGGATTGCGAAGCCTTTCACCGCGGCGCGGAAGAGGTCTGTGTGCCGGTGTACCGCAAACTGAATGAGCAGCGGGCGGCGGCGCTCGGGCTGACGAAGGACGGGGAATCGCTCCGGCCGTGGGACTTGGCGGTCGATCCGAAGGGACGCGATCCGCTGACGCCGTTCAACGACGCGGATGAACTGATTGAACGCACTTCGAAGCTATTCCACCAGATGAGCCCCGATCTGGGCGAGATGTTCGACACGCTGCGCGAAGGGGACTGCCTCGACCTGGAGTCACGCAAGGGCAAAGCGCCGGGCGGTTACCAGTCGATGCGCGACCGAATCCGCAAGCCGTTCATCTTCATGAACGCCGCCGGCCTGCAGCGCGATCTCGAAACGATGGTGCATGAAGCCGGTCACGCGTTCCATTCGCTGCTGTGTAAAGACGATGCGCTGGTCTACTATCGTCATGCCCCGATCGAGTTCGCCGAAGTCGCGTCGATGTCGATGGAATTGTTCGCGCACCCGTACCTGACCGAGTTCTACGATGAGGACAATGCGAACCGCGCGCGGCGTCAACATCTGGAGGATCTCTCCAAGATGTTGCCGTGGATCGCGACGATCGACGCGTTTCAACACTGGATTTACACCAATCCCGACCACACCCGCGAGGAACGCACCGCGAAGTGGCTCGAACTGGATGACCGATTCGGCGCGAAGGTGGACTGGACGGGGCTGGAGCCGTTTCGCGCCTCGGCGTGGCACCGGCAGCTTCATCTCTTCCGCGTGCCGTTCTACTACATCGAGTACGGCATTGCCCAGCTCGGCTCGCTGCAGCTCTGGCGGCAGTCGCGGGAGAACGGCGAGGAACTCGCGCTGCAGAATTATCGCAACGCGATGGCCCTCGGCGGGTCGAAGCCGCTGCCCGATCTCTTTGCCGCGGCGGAGCTGAGATTTGATTTCGGCCCCGAAACCATGCGCGCCCTGATGAGCGAAGTCGAGAAAGAATTGGGGCAGCTTCCCCGCTGATTCCAATCGGAGATCACGATACGATCGCATTCGTTCGGTTGATCACTCGTGGGGGGCGATCCTGCCCCATATGTTGCTGCCCTTGCGCAGTCACCACGAGGAACCTGCCGTGAGCCTGCTCGGAATCCATCATGTCACCGCCTTCGCAGGTCATCCGCAGGGCAATCTCGACTTTTTCACCAAAGTCCTCGGACTGCGCTTTATCAAGCAGACCGTGAACTTCGATGACAACGAGCATTACCACCTCTACTACGCGGATCGTCTCGGCACCCCGGGTACGGTGATGACGTATTTCGCCCACCCCGGCGCCAAGCGGGCCGAGCCGGCATGTGGACAGATCGATACGGTGCGATTCGCCATTCCCGCCGGATCCGCCGATGCGTGGGCCGCGCGACTGGAACAACGGAATGTAGCCTTTGACCGGGTGGGTTCGTCGCCGCAAGCAGTCCTGCGACTGACCGATCCCGACGGTCTGCCCCTGGAACTGCACGAACGCGATCTTGCCATCGAACGATTTGAACCGTGGTTGGAAAGCAAAGGTCACGCTGAAATGGCCATCACCGGATTCGCCGGAGTGCGCATGGCGGTTCAGGACCTCGAGCCATCCCGGTCGTTTCTGACCCGTATTCTCGGGCTGGTTCACGATGAATCGTCCGATCCGACGGAAGACGGCGAAGGGGCGATCCTCCGGGTCCCGATGGATGATCGAAAGACCCGGATCGAGCTTCGCAAGGACTCAACACGGGGCCGGGGACGGTTCGGCCCCGGCACGGTGCACCACATCGCATGGCGTGTCGCGGATGAAGCCGCGCTGGTGTCCTGGCGGGCCCGGTTGAGCGCGGAAAATGTCAATGTGACCGATGTCCGGGAACGCAAATATTTCCGATCGATCTACTTCCGTGAACCGGGGGGTATCGTCTTTGAGATTGCGACCGACGGCCCGGGGTTCACCGCGGACGAAACGGTCGACAACCTGGGCGGTTCGCTGCAGCTGCCGAGCTGGCTGGAAGACCGCCGCGCGGAGATTGCGCCGAACCTGCCGCGACTGACGGTGTGAGCGGGGCATGGTCTTTCTGTGGGTTGCATGAGGCGCACGTCAAAAATTCGATAAACTTCTCCGGATGAGTCTTTCTCTTTCCCGCCGACGATTCGGAATCCTGCTTCCACTCGGCCTGAGTGCGCTGGGCATCGTGCTCTGGTGGGTTTACGGCTTTGAACCGCTCAATCACCTTGAACGTCCGCTCGCGGATGCGCTCAACGGCCTGATCGGCCGGAGCGCCGGGTTCGACCACACCGTCGTCTTTTTCAACAATTGGTGGGGCGAGGCCCTGTGCGTGCTGCTGGTCTTTCTCGCGTTCTGTCTGACCGCGCGGTGGGCGATCGGCCGGGGTATCGACTGGCGCCGTGTCGCCGCGTTCGCCGGCTTCATTTTCGTTTTCTGGATCGTCGCCAACGCGATCGGCGATCATATTCTCGAACGCTTCATGCCGCGTGACAGCCCGACGTATGCGATGGGGGAAGCGTTGATTGATCTGGAAGAGAAACGTGATGTGGAGGTGAAGACGGCCTCGCGGACGAGCTTTCCATCCAATCACGGCACCGTGTTTTTCACCGTGTTCTTCTTCGCCCTGCTTCGCTGGGGAATGCGGGCATGGATCCTGTTTCCCGTCTGTTTCGTACTCAGCCTGCCGCGCTGCTTCACCGGCGCGCACTGGGTCAGCGATACGCTGATCGGATCCGTGCTGGTGACGTGGTCCGTCGCGGCGATTGCCATGTACACGCCACTCTTCCGTCTCTCGCTCCGGGTCGAAGATATCGCGTGCCACCTGCTGCACTCTCTGGAGACCGACGAGGACCGCGCGATCCGGGCGAAGGGTCACCGCGGGATCTGAACTTCTCTTCTCCGGTGCGGTATAGTGAGAAACGCGGAGACCATCGGCCGATTGCGCGGCGATCACGACCCACGGAACGGATTCAGACCATGACCACGCCTCCGGCACTCGACATTCATGAACTGCGCTTCCGTTATGCGGGCATGCCCTCAACGGACCCGGTGGTGGATATCCCGTCGCTCAAACTGGATCGCGCGGAGCAGATGCTGCTCAATGGCCGCTCCGGATCGGGCAAAAGTACGCTGCTTTACCTGATTGCCGGCCTGATGGAGCCGCAGGGCGGCCAGGTCCTGATCAACGGGAAGAACGTTCACCAGTTGCAGGGGGAGAAACGCGATCTCTTCCGCGGAAGAACCATCGGCATGATCTTCCAGACGTTCAATCTGCTGCAGGGGTTCACCGCTTTGGAGAACGTGCTGGCGGCTCTGATGTTTTCCGACCTGCCGCCTCAACATCACCGGGAACGCGCGACCGCCTTGCTCGATTCACTCGGCATTGACCGGCCGAACCAGTTCGTCGAACGGCTCAGTATCGGACAGCAACAGCGCGTCGCCGTGGCGCGGGCCGTGGCCTGCGAACCGACGCTGGTTCTGGCGGATGAACCGACGGCGAGTCTTGATCCGGAAAACGCGGATGCGGCCATGGACCTGATTCTGAACGCGTGCATCGAAACCGGTGCCGCGCTTCTCTGCACCAGCCACGATCCGTCTCTGGCGAGCCGTTTCGGGAGATGTGTCGACCTGAGCCGGTTGCGGGTTGAGCCGGAACTGGACTCCACGACCCTGGAAATGTCCACCGACCGGACCCGCCGCGATGGCGGAACCACGATTGATTGAACGAGTGAAGGATGACGCCCCATGGCGATGACGGATTTCACGATCATCTCGCGCAGCTTGACGAGCCGCTGGTTCTCGACGGTGACGACCATTCTTACCGTCGCGGTGGCGGTCGCGTTGATGATCGTGCTCCTGAGCATGCGCACGGCGGGACAGGACGCCTTTCAGCGGGGGGCGGGCAACATGCACATGCTTGTCTCCGCAGAAGACAGCGCCCTGGTGGCCGTGCTCAACAGCGTCTTCTATGCCAGCGCGCCGCGGCGCGCGATCCCATGGTCGAAGTATCTGGAAATCTCAGAAGGCCTGCGCATTCCGTGGGAGTTCGCGATCCCCAACCAACAGGGCGACAGCTACCGCGGATTCCCGGTGCTGGCGACGACCGAAGAGTTTTTCACGAAATTCCAGCCGCACCCCGGACAGGAGTGGTCCTTCCGCGACGGCCGGCCGTTCGAACGGCCGTTTGAAGTCGTCATCGGTTCCGAAGTCGCGCAGGGGACCGCACTGCGCCTCGGCGATGAGATCTTTCTCACCCATGGCATCGAAGATTCGAGACAACGGAGAATCTTCGGCCGGACGGACGAAACCACGATGACCCCCCACGTGCACGATGACTACGCCTACCGTGTCGTCGGCATTCTCGAGCGAACGGGCAGCCCGCACGATCGCGCACTCTTCACCGACCTGCTCAGCACCTGGGTCATCCACGCTCATGATGTCCGCCGCGCGGAAGATCCGTCCGTTCGCATGACCACCGAAGCGGATCTGCGTGACGCCGATCGTCTGATCACCGGCATCTATCTTCGGGTCGGCACCCGCCCCGGCCGGGCCATGTCCGCCGGTCAGCAACAGGTCTACGACATGCTGCGGCGGGATACGACGATCACCGTGGCGGATCCACACTTCGAAATTCAACGCCTCTTCCGCATCGTCTCGAACATTGATCAGGTTTTCATCGGAATGGCGGGTGTCGTGCTGCTGTCCAGCGGGATTGCCATCATGCTGGCGCTGTACAACACGATGGAGCAGCGCCGAAGACAGATCGCCATCCTCCGAGTGCTCGGTTGCAGCCGACCGCGCGTCTTCGGACTCGTGCTGACCGAGTCGGCGCTGATCGGCCTGCTGGGGGCTTTGGCCGGCGTGGTTTTCGCCTTCATCGGCATGATTGTGGTGGCGGAGTTGATGAAGCAGACGTTGGGGCTGGTAATCGAGCCGCGCCTGGAACCGGTCTGGACCTTCGTCATGGTGATGGCGTCGATTCTGCTTGCGGCGCTCGCCGGCCTGATCCCCGCGGCGGCGGCGTACCGGACCGCGGTCGTCGCCCACCTCCGTCCATTGGGTTAGCCGCCTGACCGCATCTCGCCTGACCGTTCCGGAGTTCCGGACGCCGGTCCCGCCGACCCGACGGCCCGAGGGACCCACGACCGCATCCCGATCCATCCGGGCCGGCATCATGCACGATGACCCGGCGGAAAATCCGCCATCGGCGGAATCGTCCGAATCATTTGGCCCGCCCATCGGTTGAACCGATAGATCTCCCGGTGAGTAAGATCAACGTATGAGACTCTTCTGGATCGTCATTCTGATTTTCGCCGCCGCCGCCCTTGCGGTGGGTTGGGCGGAGATGCGCAGCGGCGGCCAGGCCCCGCGAACGGTGTCCACGCCGGCCGAATCGGCGGATGCGATCGTGCCGCCCCGGTCCGGAGATCGCGGAGGCGGGGAAAGGGGGGGGGCGACCCGATCGGAAACCGACTCCGATCTCCCGGACGAATCGAGCCGATCCGCGCCGGGAAGCTGGGCATCCGCCGCACCGCCGACCGCCCGGTCCCTTGCCGAAGAGTTACTCGCCTCGGCCGATCAGGACCGGTCGGAGGGCAACGGCGGTGATCTGTCGCTCGGCGAGTTCTTCGGCGGGACGCCGGCTTCGCCCGGCGGACCGGCCGGCGCGCCGCCCGGCCACGAGCACGAAGACTCACTTCGTGAATCAGAAAATCCCTGGAAAGACGGCGAGCGATCAACCATTGAGCATTCTGTCGTCAGGAAAGATGATGGCGGTCTGCTCGTGGACGGCCTGTTCGAGATCAACGGCTCCGGAACCCCGGATGATCCCTACGAGGTCAGTTGGGAACTGCTCATGTCCGCCGCGGAGACCTACCAGCCGCGACTCGGCATGACCGAGATTCCCGAACGGATCCAGATGCTTGACGACGCCCACGTGCGGATCACCGGTCACCTGCTGTTCCCGATGATCGGCGCGGATGCGAAAGAAATGCTGATGATGCTGAACATGTGGGACGGCTGCTGCCTCGGCACCATGCCCTCGCCGTACGACGCCATCGAAGTTCAGCTGACGGATCCGCCGAGTCCGGATGTCCGTCGTTTCTCGAACTACGGCGCCATCGAAGGCATCATGCGGATCGATCCGTATCTGATCAATGATTGGCTCATCGGTTTGTACCTGATGGAAGACGCAACGTTGCGCGTCGGACTCTGATCTCGGGGATGAAATCAAGGATCCCGCCCCGGGCGGAGGGCTTTTTCGCCCCGATGTGCAAACTTCGGCGGGATTTTCGGTACAACCTGTTCACCGGCCGGACGGACCGGCTTTACGCCTTGTGGAGTGAACAGGACCCATGCAAAGAATGACATCGATCGGTCTCCTCTTGCTGCTGGCAGCGTTTTTCTCGCTGCCCGCGCAGGCGGATATCACCCCGGACGCCGGAATGCTGCGGTATCCGCACGTATCCAAGACGCACATCACGTTCGTCTACGCCAATGACATCTGGTTCGTGCCGCGCGAAGGTGGGCTCGCCAAGCCCCTCGCCAGCCCGCCCGGCCAGGAAGTCAATCCGCGCTTCTCACCGGACGGCAAGACCATCGCGTTCGTCGGCAACTACGACGGCGGAAGGGACATCTACACCATTCCCGTCGGGGGCGGTGTTCCGGAGCGCATCACCTACCACGCCGGCGGGAAGAACTTCACCGGGTGGACGCCCGACGGCGAGAAGCTCATCTACACCAGCAGCTTCCGATCCGGCCAGCAGCGGGCCGCGCAGATCTACACCATCTCCGCCGAAGGCGGGCATCCCGAGCCGTTACCGGTTCCCTACGGCGACGCCGGCGCGATCAGCCCGGATGGCGAGTGGCTCGCCTACACCCCGTACAACCGCGACCGGCGCACCTGGAAGCGCTACCGCGGCGGGCTCGCTTCCAACATCTGGCTCTTCAATCTCAACGATCACACCTCGAAACAGGTCACCGACTGGGAAGGCACCGACACCCTTCCCATGTGGGCGCCGAACGGCAACCAGCTGTACTACCTCTCCGACCGGGGTGATGAAGCGCGCCTCAATATCTGGGTCTACGACGTTCGGGGCGATCGGCACGAGCAGATCACCCGCTTCAGTGACTGGGACGTGAAGTGGCCCAGTATCGGCCCCGGCCCGCGGAATCGGGGGGAGATCGTCTTTCAGAACGGGCCGAGACTGTATCTGCTCAACCTCGACAACAATTCGACGCGCGCCGTTGACGTGCGCATTCCGGGCGATCGGCCGAACATCCGCACGCAGCGGACCGATGTCTCGCGTTTCATCACCTTCTGGAACATTTCACCGAACGCAAAACGCGCGGTGGCCGAAGCCCGGGGCGACATCTGGACCCTGCCCGCAGAGAACGGTTCGCCGCGCAATCTCACCCGGACCAGCGGCAGTGCGGAGCGAAATCCGAGCTGGAGCCCCTGCGCGCAGTGGATCGCCTTCTTTTCCGATGACTCGGGTGAGTACGAACTCTACATCACGCAGTCCGACGGCCGGGGCGAAACGCGCCAGCTCACCGATGACGGCGGGCCGTTCAAGTACAACGCCCAATGGTCGCCCTGCTCCAAGTACATCGTCTTCACCGACAAGACCAGCACGATCTTTCTGACCAACGTGGAAGATGCGGAAACGATGGAGGTCGATCAGGATCCGTGGGGCACCGGCGGCGGCCGCAGCGGGGGCTCACTTGGCGTGGACTGGTCGCACGACAGCCAGTGGATCACCTACGCTCGCACCCTCGATGACGAGAACGATCCGTCCAGCGCGATCTTCGTTTACAACCTGAATGAAGATGAACATCACCAGCTCACCAGCGGCTACTACAACGATCGCTCGCCGGTCTTCAGCCGCAACGGCGACTGGCTCTACTACGTGACCACCGGCCACTGGTCGCCGACTTACTCCGATATGGATTCCACATTCATCTATGCGGGCAGCAGTGTGCTCGCCGCCGTCCCGCTGCGCGCGGACATCAA
>SKZB01000410.1 GCA_007127615.1 Phycisphaerales bacterium
GAGGAGCGACTATCCTCTCTTCCGACCGGTCAGCGGAACGGACGTCCCGCTCGCAGAACAGTGGGGGCCGCGATCGCTCCCGGTTGATTCGATCCGATGATGCCCGCGGAAACACGACCGTCCAATACGTCCGCATCACCTTTGAACGACACCTGGCTGAGCCGTCTGGTGCAGACGCCCGGCGTGCGCGAACTGGTGGGTTACGTCGAACAGGGCGGACCGGCCGCCGCACGGGGGATCGTCGGATCCAGCGCCACGCTTCTGACCGCATCGCTGGCCCGGCAGACGAATCGTCTTCACATCCTGGTTGTCGGGCATCTCGATGATGCCGACGAAGCGCGCGATGAACTGGAACAGCTCGGTCTGGCCGCGGAGAAGTTTCCCGCGCTGGAGTACGCCCCGGGCGAATCGGCCGTGGGGCTCGACCTGCTCGCGGCCCGACTGACGATCGTCCAGCGTCTGCGCGAAAACGAAGCAGGCCGCGCCGGTCGTGACCTGCCGCAGATCCTCATCGCGCCGATCCAGGCCCTCATGCAGAGCGTGCCCGATCCCGGACGATCGCGGGAATTGCTGCGGCTCGTCCGTCCCGGCGATGCGCTCGATCCCGGCGAACTGGCGGGATGGCTGGATGCCGCCGGCTACCAGCGGGTGGAAGCGATTGAAAGTGCCGGCGAGTTCTCCATCCGCGGCGGAATCATCGACATCTTCCCGCCGGGCAGCGAACCGGCGCGGATTGACCTGTTCGGGGATGAGGTGGAGGCGCTTTACGAAATTGATCTGGATACCATGGGCTCCGATCGGCGGCTTGACCGGCTTGAACTGATCGGCGGCACGGCCGAACAACTTCAGCGCGATGACGGCATGATCGCCGTGGCCGATGTGCTGCCTGCTTCATCCGTCATCATCTTCACCGAAATGCTCGAGCTGACCGAGCAGGCGCGCGGCTACTACGAGCGGCTCCGCAATCCCGCCGGCATTCTCAGTCCGAGCGAAGTCTTCCGAACCCTCGCCCGGCGCGGCCACGCCACCGTCGAAGTCAACCATCTCTCCAACGCCTCGGTGGACGATCGCTGTGTTGCGCTGCCGGTGCGACCGCTTCCTCCATTCAGTGACGATACGAACCAAGCGGTGGGGGAACTGGCGGCGCTGGCGCAGTCACACGAGACGTGGATCACCTGCCAGAACGAAGGCGAGCGGACGCGGCTGGAGGAACTGCTCGCCGAGGCCGGCGCCGCCGGCCGGGCAAAGATCGTTGAGTGCTATCTGCACCGCGGCTTTATCTGGGAAATGGCCGACGATGCGAGACCGCTCGCCCTCGTTCCGTACCACGAGCTGATGCACCGGTTCCATACCCGGCGCCGGGTGCGGCGCGTGGCGGCCGGCCGGACGATGGATGCGTTTCTCGATCTGCAGCCGGGCGACTTCGTGGTGCACCGCGACCACGGCATCGCGCAGTTCATCGGGCTGCGCACGCTGGAGGAGAAGCGCGGGGCCGGCGCGACGGAGGAGTTTCTCACGCTCGAATTCAAGGGCGGCTCCAAGCTGCACGTGCCGGTGACGAAGATCGACCTCGTGCAGAAGTACGTCGGTTCGTTTGCCGGCAAGCCGGAGTTGTCGACGCTCGGCGGGAAGAAGTGGAAGCGGCAGAAGGAACAGGTCCGGGACGCGGTTCGCGACTACGCCGCGGAAATGCTACGGTTGCAGGCGGCCCGCGAAGCGATGCCGGGCATTCGTTATCCGGCCGATACGAAATGGCAGCACGCCTTCGAAGCGGAGTTTCCCTACGAAGAAACCGAAGACCAGCTCGCGTCGATTCAGGCCATCAAGCGGGATATGAGCGATCCCCGGCCGATGGATCGGCTGGTCTGCGGCGATGTCGGGTTCGGCAAGACCGAGGTGGCGATGCGGGCTGCGTTCAAAGCCGTGGAGTTCGGCAAGCAGGTCGCGGTGCTGGTGCCCACGACCGTCCTCGCCGAGCAGCATGAACGCACCTTCCGCGACCGGTTTGCGGATTACCCGTTCCGTATCGAGTCGATCAGCCGCTTCAAGACGAAGCGGGAACAGAACGCGCTGATGAAGGCGCTCCAACGGGGCGGCGTCGACCTCATCATCGGAACGCACCGCCTGCTCTCGAAAGACGTGAAGTTTGCGGACCTCGGGCTGGTGATCATCGACGAAGAACAGCGATTCGGTGTGGAACACAAACAGAAGCTGCTTCAGTTTCGCACGACCGCGGACGTTCTGACCCTGAGCGCCACGCCCATTCCGCGCACGCTGCACATGTCGCTGCTGGGGTTGCGCGACATCAGCTCCCTGACCACGCCGCCGCTTGATCGTCGGGCGGTCGTCACGGAAGTCATGGCGTACGACTCCCGGCGAATTCAACAGGCGATCGAGCGCGAACTGGCCCGCGAGGGGCAGGTGTTCTTCGTTCATAACCGGGTCTACAACATCGAAAGCGTCGCGGACGACGTCAGGAAGCTTGCGCCGGATGCCAGGATCATCATCGGCCACGGCCAGATGCCGATGCGACAGCTCGAGCGGGTCATGCTGCAGTTCGTGCGCGGCGAGGCGGATATTCTGGTGTGCACCACGATCATCGAATCGGGCATTGATCTGCCGCGCGTCAACACGATGATCATCAACGATGCGGACCGGTTCGGTCTGTCGGAACTGCATCAGCTCCGGGGCCGCGTAGGGCGGTACAAGCACCGTGCGTACTGTTACCTGATGACTTCACCGGATAAAGTGATGAGTGAAGTCGCGCTGAAGCGGTTGCGCGCGATCGAGGGCTACGCCATGCTCGGCGCGGGGTTCAAGATCGCGCTGCGCGACCTGGAGATTCGCGGCGCGGGATCGCTGCTCGGGCACGAACAGTCGGGCCACATCTCCGCGGTGGGTTACGAGATGTACTGCCAGCTTCTGGAGCAGGAAGTGGCGCATCTGAAGAACCAGAAGATCGACAAATCGATCGACGTGACGGTTGATCTCGGCATCACCGGTTCGCTTCCGAAGGGGTACGTCCCGTCGGATGCGCGGCGGATGGATGCGTACCGGCGCATCAGTATCGCCAACGATCGAGACGCGCTCGCCCGGGTGGAACACGATCTGACCAGTGCGTACGGCCAATTGCCCGGGGCCGCGGTGCGCCTGATCGAACTGGCGGAGATCCGGATCGGCGCCAACGCACTGAGCATCGTGTCCATCACCCGGCACGAACGCGACATCATCTTCCGAACCAAGAGACCCGATCTGTTGGAAGAGCACCTCGGACCGGCACGGGGCACACTGCGCAAGGTCGGCCAGCCCGACGCCCGCGGCACGATCGAGATCTACTACCGGCCGCCGCAGAAGTATCTGGAAGAGGCTGATTCGCTGCTCAAGGTTCTCAAGGCGCGACTTGGATCGCAGGAGAAGGGCGTGAAAGTAACAAAGTGACGGAGTCACGAAGGAGGCGCGCCGAGAACGTCCCGCGCGCAGTAACCCTCCTGCGCGCAGGGTGCCACGGCCAGCGACCGACGGGAGTCGGCCGTGCGGGCGTTCACCGGGCGGTTTCCTTCGGCGCTGCCGTTTCGTTCCATCCGGCACTGCCGACTCGCTGCGCTCGCTGGCAGTGGCACCCCGTTCCGTCTCCCCGCGTTCGACGACGCATCCGCCGTCATTCCCCCGCTCGATCCCACGGCACACTTCGTCACGCCGTCACTTTCCCGACTTCGTGCCGGTATCGATCCCCCCTCCGTCGCTCCGTCGCTTCCTTCAGACCCATCCCTTACACTGCCGCGATGCTCACCGGGTCGCTGCTGGTCATCCAGGTTCTGATCGCACTGGGCATGGTGCGGCTGCTTGCGCGCCGGATCGTTCCCGCGCTGGGAGCATTGCGCCAACCGGAGCTGGTCCTCGATGTCTGGCTGCCGTTGACGTTCGTGTTGCCGGTGATCATCCTCGCGCCGGGAATCGAGGGGAGCCTGCGCGGCGGGGGCGGGCTGGTCGGCGAAGTGAACGAACTCGCGCCCGCATGGCTCGGCTGGTCGGCCGGCGGCGCGCCGGTTGTGATCGGCATGCTGATCATCGCCACCGGATGGATCGCCGGTCGCCCGGGAATCGGCCCGTTCGGCGAAGAGGTGGCGGAAGGTGATTCAATCGGCTGGCGTCTCGGGCCGCGGATCCTGACCGTTGCGGTCGCCACGGGCGTCCTGCTGCTGCTGCTGGCCGCGGCCGATGTACTCTCGCTCTGGGTCGGCCAGATGGCCTTCGCCCTGGCCGCCGTTCTGCTCTGGATCAATACGCCCGAGCATGATCAAGATCGGGTTCAAGATCGGGATCAGGGCCGGGATCAGCGCGCGAAGGTCACCCGCGAACAGGCCGCGGCGGGGTTCGCCATGATGGTGACGGTCCTCGGCAGCGCCGGAGTCGGTTTGCTCGGACGCTTCGGCGGGGAGTGGACGGGGTTCACGGCGATTGTTCTTGCCGCCACGTTCGCCGTGGTGGCGGCCGTTCTGATGGCCCGACGCTGGGGCGGCGGACTGTGCATGAGAGCCGGGCTGTGGGCCGCCGGAATCGGCACGCTGCTCGGTGTCGGGGCGCTTTCACTGGGTTTTCTCGTGCCGCGTTCGTTGATGGCCATCTTCGGACAGGCGTCCGATCCCCAGCCGCTGCTGATCACCTTCGGCATGGGAACGCTCGCCTTCGAGGCCGTCCTGCTGATCGTGATCAGCATGGTCGTCGGCGCATGGCGGCAGTTGCCGGAAACGCTGCAGCGTCTGGCCGGCGGCGGGCTCCTGGTGGTGGCGATGGCCTTTCTGATCCTGCGGCTGAGCTGACCGGTGGGCACGGGGTGAAGCGGCGCCGGAACCGAGACTGAGCGCTAAATTCTGAAGTCGAGCATGGTGGGGGACCGATGCGAGAAGCGTCTACGGACGGACGCCACCAACTGCGGTCCCGCGCCCGCAGTGGTACAATTTCTCGCGTATGACGGACACGGATGATCCAAAAATGGTTGCGACGACAACGAATACCCGGCGGGTCATGCCGACGACCCGACGTTCACTGACCCACAAGTTCCAGATCGCCGGTCACGAGGGGTACCTCACGATCGGCCTGTTCGAGGACGATCAGCCGGGCGAGGTCTTCATCAAGATGAGCAAGGAAGGATCGACGCTGTCCGGGCTGATCCAGGGCTTCTGCCGGGCGTTCAGTCTCGCGCTGCAGTACGGCCTCAGCATCGAGGACGCGGTCGACCGGTTCCGCGGCATGCGGTTCGATCCGATGGGACCGACCAACAACCCCGACATTCCCGAAGCATCAAGCATCCTCGACTACGTTGCGCGGTACCTTGAGTTGCACTACTGCGAGCGACCACGCTCGCGATCGTAAGCCGCCCACAGAAAGAAAGCCCCGAGATGCTCATCCCGGGGCTTCTCATATTCTGTGCGGTTGGCTACGCGGTTGGGTTGCCAACGGTCATCAGGCCGTCGCTTCGGTCGCCGCTTCGGTTTCCGCCGCGCCTTCTTCCTTCGGCGCGTCGTCTTTCTTCCTGGCATCCTTCTTCTTCGGTTCGACGAGGTTGCCCTCCTCATCGATCTCCATCTCGTCACGCTCTTCGAGCGGCTGATCGGATTCGATGACGACGGTGATCTCGGTCCGAAGATCCTTCTCGAACTGAATCGGGATGTGGTGCTCGCCGACGCGGCGGATCGGCTGGCTCATGCGGACCGAGCGGGTTCCGACGTCGTAGCCGGCCTCCTGCAGCGCGTCGGCAAGATCACGCTGGGTGACCGAACCGTAGAGCAGCCCCTGATCGTTGCAGCTTCGCACGAGCGTGACCCGGACTTCGCTCATGCGGCCGAGCAGTTCCTCGCGGGCCGCGCGGAGCGCTTCGACTTCCGCCTGAGCTTTCGCGCGGGCTTCCTTGAGCGATTCGATCTTTTCGTCGGTGGGGGCTTCGGCAATCCCGTGGGGAAGAAGGAAATTGCGCGCGTAGCCGGGCTTGACCTTCACGACGTCGCCGACGATGCCGAGGTTTTCCACCGACCGCAGCAGCAGGAGTTCAATGTTCTTGGCCATGATAGTTCGCTGTCCTTTCGTTTTGAAGTTAGGAGCGGACGGAGAAGAAGTTTCAACGTCGGCCCCAGCGTGAGAATGGGATTCAGATGCTGCGCAGGATTGATTCGGCCTCAGAAGGGGATGTCATCGTCGCCGACGGGAGGATGTGACCCGCCGCCCGAAGACACCCCGGCGCCGCTGGTGGAATAGGTGCCGCCGCCACCGCTGCCACCGCCACCATCGCCGCCTCGAGAATCAAGAAACTCGAAGCTTTCCACGACGACGCGGAGTTTGGAGCGATTGCTGCCGTCCTTGTCCTGCCATTGATCGAACTTGAGGCGACCCTCGATGAAGACCGGCCGGCCCTTGGCCAGGTACTGATTCATGACTTCGGCGGTGCGGCCCCACGCTTCGCAATCAACGAAGGTGGTTTCCTCGCGGTTCTCGCCATCCTTGGTGCGATACCGCCGATTCACCGCCAGACCGATGTTCGCCACCGCCTGGTTGCTGGGCGTGTGCTTCAGTTCGACATCCCGGGTGAGATTTCCCATCAGGAAGACTTTGTTGTAATTCGCCATGTCTGCCTCCAGTGCGTGCATTACAATCGGGTGAATCAAAGACCGCCGAAGACTCTCCTTCGACTTGCGGGCGGCTCGAAACGATTTTTCCAGACCAGTTTACCCGTTCGCGGATGGTTCGGGGGCGGATTCCTTCTCGGAATCGGCGCTCCGGACGCTCACGGTCTCCGCCGCGGCCTTTGGCTCGCCCTCCTCGCCGCGCATGCGGATTTCATCCTCGAGTTGCGAGCGGCCGTCCGCCGCTTCGATCTGCTCCTGGGGCAGGTGGGAGGCCCGAAGAATCATGGCCCGCAGCAGATCGTCGGAGAGATTGCACCGGCGTTCGATATCGGTGATCTTCGCGCCTTCGCACTGGAAGTACACCAGGAAGTACACACCGCGCTTGTTGCCCCGGATCTCGTAGGCCAGGCGGCGTTCATCCCACTTCCGCAGGCTCAGCACCTTCGCGCCGGAGCGACTGAGAATGTCGTGGACGTGGTCAACCGCGGCCTGCAGGTTGGCGGTTGCGGACTGGGGAAAAAGGAAAAGACCCTCGTACGTGTTCATGTGTATCTCGCTCATACCAAAGTTCCTTCGTGTGTTCTGACTTCGGCCCTTCGTTGGCTCAGGCCGTCTCTCGTCGATTGAATCGGTTCATCGCCTCGGCGATGCCGTGAATGGCCCAGCACGCGGCGGCATCGGCCGCATCGTCCAGGCAGGGGGTCACCCGTTCCAGTTGGTCGGGACGAAACTTGCCCAGGACGTACGCCGCCTGAGGAATCTCGCCGGGCCGGTCGATGCCGATACGCAGTCGTGCGTACTGGACGGTGCTCAGCTTCTGCTGAATATCGCTCAATCCGTTGTGGCCGCCCGCGCCGCCCTCGCCCCGCAGTCGCAGTTGACCGCAGGCGAGGGCGAGATCGTCCACCAGGACGAGCAGATCCGCTGCGGGATCGAGCTTGTAAAACCGCACGGCCTCGGCCACGCTCTGGCCGGAACGGTTCATGTACGTCGTCGGCTTGATCAGAAGCACTTTCTCGTGCTCGACCATGCCTTCGAGCGTCAGCCCGTGGAATCGGGATTTCGCCGTGGCGTCCATGGCGTACCGGCGCGCAATTCGATCGAGCACCTCGAACCCGACGTTATGTCGGGTGTGCTCGTACGACGCGCCGGGATTGCCCAGACCCACGATCAGTTTCATTCGGTGTCGCCCTTCTTTTCGTCTTCGCCGCCGTCATCGTCCTTGTCGGAGATGACCTCCGGCTCGGCGGCTTCGTCGCCGACCTCGACCTCTTCGCCTTCCGCTTCCTCTTCCGCGATGTAGGTAATGGTCGCCACCGGCGTCTCCGGCTCGATGTCCGTGCGCACGCCTTCCGGCAGCACGATATCGCCGACGGTGTAGACTTCGACCATGTCCGAGACGTCCACGAGAATCTCGTCGGGAATCGCGCTGACCTTGCAGATCACTTCCAGTTCGTTCATGGGGTGGCTGACCACGGCGCCGGGCGTATTGGCCGCCTTGGGTTCGC
>SKZB01000287.1 GCA_007127615.1 Phycisphaerales bacterium
GATACGCATTTGCCGATTGATCGCACCACGCTGCCCGTACGAAGCATCGATTTGAACCGCGCGCCGGAATCGGAATTGATGCTGCTGCCCGGGATCGGTCCACGACTGGCGGAGCGCATCGTGCAGGATCGTGAGATCAACGGCGCGTTCGGATCGCCGGAAGAGCTCCAGCGGGTTCGAGGCATCGGACCGCGCACGGTCGAGCGCGTCACGCCGCTGGCCGTCGTCTCCGCCGGCGCCGTCGAGGCGTGCGCCACGGGCGCGCCGACGGCGGGCGCGAAGCGATGAATCAGTCGGTATCGAGTTCCTCGCCGCGCCGCCGCGCCGCGAGCAGCGCTTCGGCAACGATTTGGGGCAGTTCACCTTCAAACATCACCTCGAGCGCCGCGGCGGTCGTACCGCCGGGACTGGTGACGGCCTGGCGGAGCTGCGCGGCGGTCCGGTCTGATTCATTCAACAGACGAGCCGCGCCCAGAAGGGTCTGCGCGACCAGCGTGCGCCCATCGCGGCGGGGCAGACCGAGCTGGTCCGCGGCCTGTTCCATCGCTTCGGCGAGCAGAAAGAGATACGCCGGGCCGGAGCCGCTGACCGCCGTCACCGAGTGCATGTGAGATTCATCCATCGTCAGGCAGCGGCCGATGGCGCTGAAGAGTCTCTCCGCCAAGACCTCGTCGCCCGGTTGGGCGCCCGCGCCGAGCGCGATGACCGACATCCCCGCGCCGATCTGGCAGGGGGTGTTCGGCATGACGCGCACGACGCGCGCGAGCTCTCCGAGGGCGGTGCGAATCGTGCCGCTGTGCCGGCCGGCCATGATCGAAATGACGGGTTTGGACTCGGGCAACGGGGCGATCGCCTCCGCCACCTCGGCCAGGACCTGCGGCTTGATGGCGAGCATGATCTGTTCGGAATCGACCACGTCGCCGGCGTGGCGCGTGACCGCGCAGCCGAGGGCGGCCATTTCCGAGAGGCGGGCTTCGTCGATCTCCGCCACGATGATCGACTCGGGCTTCAGGACCTCCCGGCGGATCGCGCCTTCGATGATCGCCCTTGCCATGTTGCCGCCGCCGATGACGCCCAGGGTGTGCATTACATTCGCTCCTGCCGAAGACATCCGGTTCGCACCCGGTCCGGGAAGAAGCTGACGATCATACCGGCACCATGCCGGCCGTGTCCGCGGGTATCATGTCACTCCGATCCGATGAATCGTCTGCCGGGCGATTCAGCAAAGACGAAAGGTCCGCATGACGCACCCCGCCGTTGAACAGGTTCGATTGCTCTGTCTTGATGTGGACGGAGTGCTGACCGACGGTGCGATTCGGATTGATGACCACGGCGTTGAAACCAAGGCCTTTCACGTTCGCGATGGTGCGGGCATCCGCATGTGGATGCGGCTGGGATACCACGTCGCCATCATCACCGGGCGGTCCGGCAACGCGGTCATGCACCGCGCGCGGGAACTCGGCATTCCGTACGTGATTCAGGGGAGCAAGAGCAAACTGGACGCCTTCCGGGACGTTCTTGCAACCTGTGACCTGACGGCATCCCAGGCGGCGATGATCGGCGATGATCTGCCGGATCTGGGCGTCATGCGTCTTTGCGGTTACCCCATCGCGGTCGCCGATGCCGCCCTCGAAGTTCGTGAAGTGGCGGAATACGTCACCATGCGCATCGGGGGCAAAGGCGCGGTGCGGGAGGCGATCGAGCATTTGCTCCGGGCCCGGGAAGAATGGGACGATGCGCTGGCACTCTATGCGTAGGATCTTGTCATGGATGACCCTCGAAAACAGTTGCTCGACGATTCGCCGCCCAAGCCCGTTCGGTCCGGCCCGAACCGGGCCGTGATGACGATCGCGGCCGCCGTCATCCTCGGGATGCTGATGCTCGTCGTGGTCTTCAACCTCGATTCACAGCGTGACGCGGGAATCGACGATGACTTTGATGATCTTCGGGAGCTGGTCGCGCCGAGACAGTTGACCGATCAGGATCGGTCGCGCGGCGACATCGACTTTCAGCGCGGCTTTCAGGCCGAACTGGCGCGGGGCGGCTGGGTGCAGATCGCCGATCGCGAAACCGGACAACTTCAGCAGCAATACCGGTGTGAGCGGCTCGATCCGAATCCCGAGGGTCTCGGCGCCGGCTGGCTGCGGCTCGATCGACCGGAGATGGAAATCTATCTGACCGGAGATCGCGTCGTGACGCTGACGGGTCAGACGGCCTATGCCTACGCGCCGCACCGCGGAATCGAGATGGGCACCATCACCGATGAGGTCATCCTGCGACTCTTTGAAGCCGGCGCCGACGGGCAGATTGATCTGGATCGCGATGAGCCCGCCCTGGTCGTTCGGACCGACGAGGCGAGCTTCGATCACTTTCTGGGCGAGATTCGCTGCGATGACTGGGTTGATATCAAAACGCCTCGACTCCAGATGCCCGGCCGTCAACTCAACCTGCTGGTCAGCGATCAGGACAACACGATTCAGCTTCGCGTTGAGTCCTACGACTACATTCGTCTGCTGGATGAGCAGGCCCAGGCCCAGCGCGCCGTCGCAAGCCACCGCGACAACTTTTCGTCACGTCCCGTGCGTTGGTTCGTGAATGAGAGCCACGCCGTGCGGAGCGAACTCGCCGGTTCCCGGCGGATTGTTCCCGCGAACCTGGTCAGTGCCGAGACGCGGCGGCGGGACGATGCGGCGACGTTCTACCTGCTCACGGCGCGTGAGAATATCAGGATCGACCAGGGGGACGCGGCGGTCAGAAAAGAGGCCCACGGCGATCAGTTGCGCATGGTGTTTTCCGCCGAGTCCGAAGGTCTCGATCGCGGGCATGCCGGACGATCAACCGAACCGAAAGCCCGCGGCCGCTTCGCAGCGCACAACCACCCTTTGACCATGGATGATCGCGTGGAGTCTGATCGGACGATCGGACCGCCGGGGGAGCGCTTGCCGCGCGGCGAGGTTGATTCGTCGATGCTCGAGTCCCTGCTGGGTGAAGGCATCACCATCGTCCGGGGTGACGGCCCGCTCACGATCGTGCCGCTGGATGATCCGGCGCTTCGACCGGATGAATCACGCGACGCCTGGTTTGAGTTGATGGGGCGGCCGGTCACCTTCGTTGATCGGGAGAGTGAAAGCGAGGCCGTGGGGCGGTCGATGCGGTACACGACCGTGTCGCGGCGGATCGAGATGGAAGGAACATCGGAGCATCCGATGCATGTGGTCTCCCCCGACCTTGAAGCGGGCGGAGAGCGATTCGTTCTTCACCAGACCGAAAATCGCGGCGGGTTCGAAGGCGCGGGATGGCTGGTGCGGCGCGAGGCAGGGTCCGGATTCGGACGTGGCGCGGTTCGGGTCTCTTCGGAGGACAACGGGCCGCGCTCGGAACCGTCGCCGGAGCTTCAGGTGACCTGGGAAGAGGGCATGGATCTTGTCTTCGAAGACCCGGAGACCGACGCGGATCGTGAAACCCGAAGCGGGCGTTTGCGCGAAGCGGTTTTCCGCGGCCGGGTTCGTGTGAGCACCGACGAATTTCTCCTCAACGCGGAAGAGATGACCGTCGGATTCCCCACGGGCGCCGAGGAGATGAATCAGATCGAGTCGATCCATGCCCGCAACCGTGTGCGCGTCCTCGGGGTGGGGACGCAGGGCGCGATTCGCTGCGAGGATCTCACGCTCGATCTGACCGTCACGCCCGACGGCCGCTCCGTCCCGACGCTGATGGTGGCGACGGGCGATGTCGAAGCGATTGATGATGATCAGATCATCTGGGCGGATTCGCTGCGGGTCACGTTCCGCACCGACGAGGTGGCGGCCCCGACTTCCGAACAATCCGACGATGGGGACAGTCTTTTCGGGCGCGAGGGCCTGCAGGTTGATCAACTCATCGCGCGCGAGAACGTACAGGTGCTGCTCGCCGACGGCACGCGCGCGTACGCTGAACTGCTCGAAGGCGATGGACGTGAGGAACAGGTTGAACTGTCCGGCGGCAATGTGGCGATCGTCAGCGACAAGATGATCATGGATCAGGGTGAGCGGATCATCATCAACCGCCGCACCGGGAAAGCCTCATCGCCCGGACCGGGACAGTTGCGACTCTACCGGGACCCCGTGACCGATCCGCGCCGGGAGCGCACGCCACGTCCGGTGATCGATGACGTGGTCAATCCGATGGAAGTGCGCACGCGCTGGCGGGATTCGATGACGTACGACGGACGATTCAATGAAGGCGCCGGAGCGATCGATTTTCGGGGTGAGGTCGATGTGCGCGCCGAGCCGGATGAGAACGAACTCAACCTGATGACGGGCGATTCGTTGACGCTTGAGTTTCTGTTCGTTGACGTTCTTCCCGAGCACGTCGAACCCGGCGAACCGGTGGAACCCGCCGAGCGGCGTGAGCTTTCGCTGATGCTTGCGCGGGGCGATGCGCGACTGGAGTCCCGCGCGTGGGACGATGAGCGACAGCGCGAGAATCCTCGAATCTTTTACGTCGCGGGGCAGCACGTCGAATATCGCCCGCTGCGGCGCAACGCGCTCGTGGTCGGGGACGGCGAGCTGCTCATTCACGATCCGCATGGTGATGAAGCCGGCCGGGATCAGACGCCGTTCGGGACCAAGGGATCCACGATGATGAGCTGGCGTCGTCAACTGCGGCTCGAACACCGCGTGGACCAGGTGTACGATCTCTTCGCTTCCGATCAGGTCGAACTCCAGCATCACGCGCTCGACGGCGCGATCTCAACCATGACCGGCGATCAGATCGAGGCCGTCATCGTTCGCGCCGACCGGCGCGACGGGACGGGTGAGCATCCCGAAACGTTTGACTTTGGGGGCGGGGCGCAGATTGAACGTCTGCGCGGTGAGGGCGGCATCATCCTCAAGACCGATCAGCGCGAGATCGACTGTGACTCGTTCGATTACGATGTGCCCAATGCCCTGGCGCGGGCCAGCGCCCGTCCGGGGCGGGTGCTGGCGGTCCAGACGACCGGCGTGCCGGGGGTCCTGACCGCCGAGGAAGTCATCTGGAACATGGAGCGGGATTCAATCCGAATCACGCGCGCGGCGGGCACCACGCCCCGGTAATGGAACCGGCCGTTCGCAACCGAGTCCGGCGGTCCGGCGGCGAGCGTTCCGGCAGTCGAGATCAACTCCCGTCGCGTTCGACGACGTTGTACGTTTCACGCTCACCCCGGCCGCGGAGCGGATAATCCTTGCGCAGCGGGTGAGCCGGAAAATCTTTCCACATCAGAATCCGCCGCAGATCGGGATGATTTCGAAACCGGATCCCGAACATGTCGTAAACCTCGCGTTCGCGCCACTCCGCGCCGGGCCAGATGTCCGTCACGCTGTCAATCTCGAGCGCGGGGTCGGGTTCAATGCCCCGGGTGTCGATCGTCGGATCGAGAAAGACTTTGACGAACAGCCGGAGGTTGTGTTTATGGCTGACGATGTTGAACACCACGCCGAACCGGCCGGGCATGCGCGAGGGGTAACCGAGGTAGTCCGCCGCGGTGACATCGCTGAGAAAGTTGTAGTCGCATCTCGGATCATCCCGGAGGAACTGCATGACCTTGTGAAGATCATCGGGCGGGACGATCAGCGTCGTCTGGCCGCGGAATTCCGTCGCCTTGAACGACGTGTCCGGAAACATCTCCTTGACCAGCGAGAGGGTGGGATGATCGAGATTCGGTTTCAGTTTGGCCATCGGGGCAGGGACTCCGGCTGAAGTTCGGTCGGTCAGCATTCAATCCGATCCGCCCGCGAAAGGCAAGTGCCGTACCCTCGACTTCCGGGTTCAAGCGGGGCGAGTGACCAGGGGCCGTTCTTAGTATTCACGCCGGATCCCGACGTCAGTCAAGGCCAAGCCACGAACGGGCCGGGCGGTTCGGAAGGGCGATGGGGACGGTCGCCGGCATCTGCCGCAGCAGTTCGCCGAGGATCCGGCCCGGCAGGACGCCCTGACCCGGGAGACATTCAGCCAGGTTGCCGCTCTCGCGCTCGACCTCCTCACCCCGGATATCGCGGATCATGATGACGTCCGCGACCGGACCGAGCGCTTCGAAGGACCGCGTGAGATGCTCATCGAGACGATCCAGCATGCTGGATTCCAGCAGCGCGGCCGGATCGAAGGCAATGCCGAACGGCCGGCCCGACTGCTCGCGCATGAATCGAAGCGTTCCGGGAATATCGTTCAGCACATGTCGCGCGTGCGGCCGAACCAGCAGCGTTCGTCCGTTCGTCTCCAGCGGCTCCGCGGCGGCGTCAAGGGCCTCGCGGAATGCACTCTGGCCCGCCTGCATCCAGTTCATCGGCTGCGGCTCGAACAGCGAATCGCCGAGCGTGCCCGACCAGGCGATGATTCGATCCGAATCCGATTCACGAATGTGTTCCGTGAATCCGCTTTCGAGCAGATGCCGCTTGAGCAGCCGCGCGTAGCGCCGGGGAGGATCGGCTTCGGTCCGCAGTTCATCGTGGGTGAATTGAAGAATCTCCGGCATGAAAACGGGTCCATCGCGTGGATCGCATCGGCGTGGGAGCGCCTCGCTCGTCGGGAAGAGCACTGAGAATGACCGGTCACACCGGCGGATCGCCCCGGTACGCACAGGTGCTCGTGCAGGTCTCGTGGACCCGAACCTCCGACAGCAGCGGCAAGTCCGGTTTGATCCGATCCCACAACCACTTCGCCAGAACTTCGCTCGTCGGATGCTCAAGCCCCTCGATGTCGTTCAGACAGTAATGATCGAGCTGCATCCGCAACGGCTCGATCACCCGCTTGATCTCGCCGTAGTCGATCAAGTGGTGCTGACCCTCGGGAACGTCGCCTTCGACAAAGACATCGACTCGAAACGAGTGGCCGTGCATACGCCGGCACTTGTGGCCTTCGGGAAATGACGGCAGGAAATGAGCCGCTTCAAAGGTAAACGATTTCGAAAGACGGACATGCATGAGAACTGATGATGATACCAGACCGCGAAGGGGCAACGACGGATCCTCACCTCGCGCGGGATGAGCGGGAGGCAATTCCGCCCCGGGGCCGACCCGATCCGCGGCTTCCCGATATGCTGCGGTGATGCTGATGACAATCACCCTGGTTGCACTTCTGGCGGCTTCCGCCGTGCTGATCGGCGCCGGTTTCCTGCACCTCCTGCCCCGGCTGGGAAAGTTCGGCCGGGCGGGCGCGGCCGCATTCGGCCGCGCGCCGGCACTGGATCTGGCGGTCAAGTACTTCCTCATCCTTCCGCCGATCGGCGCCGTGGTCTTCGCCGGCTGGCCCGGTCTGGTCGGATCCGTGGTGGGCCAGATCATCGGTCTGCAGGTCTGGGTTTTTCTGCACGAGTTCGCTCACCGATCGGCGCGGCGCGGGCCGCGCATCGTGAAGACCCTCAACCGGATCGTCGGCCGGTGGCGGAATCATCTCGCGCTGTGGGTCACCGCGATCGTGGTTCCGGTCTTCTGGGTGATTCGGGTCGCGCAGATTTTCGCCTATCCCGCACTCTCCTGGCTGGTCGGGCTCCCGCGCTACCGCCACGCGGAATGGGTGAACGTGTCGCGCCAGAAGTTCGAAGGGCTGATCGGGCACGACCTGATCTGGTGTCTCTACTGCGATTGGATGACGGGCGTCTGGTCGCTCGGTTCGGAGATGCTGCGCAACGTCGAGTCCTTCTGGTGTCCGATCCGTTTCTATGACGACAAGAAGTGTGAGAACTGCCGAATCGACTTTCCCGATGTCACCGGCACGCCGGGCGCGCCCGGCTGGGTCCCGGCCGACGGCACGATGGCGGAGGTGAGTGAACTGCTCGAGCGGCAGTACGGGCCGAAAGGCGACAACGGTTGGTTCGGCCACCCCGCGCGACTCACCGTCAACGGTGAGCCGATCTCCGCCAACTCTCCGGAGAAATGAGCGAACGAAAGTCTACAGCGCTCTGACCGCGCCAAACAGCAGACACGCAAGCACGAACAGAAGCGCGAGGGTCAGAACCAGTCGTCGAATCATCAGGTGTCGCATGGTGCGGGGATCGCGGGCGAGCGGGGGCGGGGGAGAAGGGGGGATCAGACAATTCGAAATCGTTCGGAGTGAATCTGCGCGGC
>SKZB01000127.1 GCA_007127615.1 Phycisphaerales bacterium
AATCTGAAGGCGGGCGATCGTCTCATCGCCGCGGCCCGCGTCGTGGAAGCGGAAGATGAGAGCGCGGAGGTGGACGAAGCCCCCGCCAGCCCGCCGGAGCCGTCCGCATGATCCCGCACCGGTGAGAACGCCGCGGTCTCGATTCGTGTTATGCTGCCACTTCTGCGGCCCGCGATCGGTCGCAGTGTCGAGGGGGTTGATCTGCCGAGGTGGGAGAAGCCCGATGGCCCTGAACAACTGGTCGGAAAACATCACGATCGCGGAGTTGAACGATGAGCCCGCATTCTCCGAAGATATGGAACTGCTGATCCGCGAGGTCGATGAGCCGGAAACCACGCCCGACGTCATCGTGGACCTGAAGGCCGTCAACACCGTCAGCTCGTCCAATCTCGCGCAGCTTCTCCGGTTGCGGAAGAAACTCGACGGTCGCGGCCGGCGCCTGCGCATCTGTTCGGTGAACGACAAGGTCTGGAGCGTCCTCATCACAACGGGACTGGACGCGGTCTTCGAGTTTACCGATGACGTCACCACCTCTCTGGCGTCCCTTCAGATCGAAAACTGAAACCACGTCCGATGCTCCCGATTCGAATCGATCATGCTCATTGACCAGGCCATCATCTACGTGCGCGCCGGAAAGGGCGGCGATGGATGCGTCAGCTTCCGCCGGGAGAAGTTCATTCCCAAGGGCGGGCCGGACGGCGGGGACGGCGGGGACGGCGGCGACGTTGTGCTCATCGGCGACGCCAGCGAATCCACCCTGCTCGGGGTGACCCAGTATCCCCACAAACGCGCTCAGCGCGGTGAGCAGGGCCGTGGCAAGTCCATGCACGGCGCCGACGGCGAGGATTGTGAGGTCCGGGTCCCCCTGGGCACGCTCGTCGTCAACGAGGAGACCGGCGAGCGCATTGCGGATATCAGCGAGGACGGTCAACGCGTGATCGTGGCCCGCGGCGGAGAGGGCGGGAAGGGCAACGAGCAGTTCAAGTCCGCCACGCACCAGACGCCGCGCGAATTCACGCCGGGCGGGAACGGTGAGGAGTGGACGCTCCGCCTCGAACTGAAACTCATCGCCGACGTCGGCCTGATCGGCATGCCGAACGCCGGAAAATCCACCATGTTGCGGGCCGTCAGTCGCGCGACGCCCAAGGTGGCGGACTATCCCTTCACCACGTTGGCGCCCCACCTGGGAATCGCGGAACTGCCCGGCCATCGCCGGCTGGTTTTTGCGGATATTCCCGGATTGATCGAAGGCGCCGCGGAGGGGGCCGGACTCGGGCACGACTTTCTTCGGCATATCGAACGCACCACCCTGCTCCTGCACGTGATCGATCTCGCGCCCGTGGACGGCAGTGATCCGGTGGAGAACTATCGCGCCATTCGGCGAGAGTTGGATGCGTACGAGGGGGCGATCCTCAGCGAGAAGACCGAGCTGATCGCGCTGAACAAGCTCGATCTGGTGCCGGAGTCAGAGCGGGAAACACTTCTGCGCAAAGTGATCTCGGGTCTCAAGCCCGGCCGCGAAACCGTCATTCTGCGCCTCAGTGGCGCCACCGGCGAAGGCATTCCGGAAATGCTCGACGCGTGCTGGCGCGTTCTGCACCCGCCGGAAGAGGAAACCGACGGTTGGGCCAGGGATCGGCTCACCCGGCAGTCGTAGCGTGGCGTCATGCCCCGCGGCTCACCGGAAGGGATTTCTCACTCCCGATGAGACTTTTCCCGTGCCGAGCGGGTCATCCCCATGATCCGGATGGCCCCCCGATGGCCCCCCAATGGTCCCCCCCCGATGATCGCTAAGTTCCCGAACGCCCGAAGCGCTCCGGATGAGCATCTGTTTCAGCGCAACAACTCGGTGTAGTGTCGAACGAACGCCATGAACGCCTGGTCGATTTCGTCGGATCGTTCCAGACCGAGCAGTTCCGCCAGGATGAGCGCGTAGTCGTCGAGAGTCCACAGGCGTCCGCCCCCGGCCTCGGCGATCTCTTTGAAGTCGCGGACGGGCGCGTTGATCGGCTCGACCACCTGCGTTCGAATGCCGCCGCGCGTTCGGGCGCGCTCGGCCAGCCGAATGCACGTGCCGGCTTCGCCGCGATGCGGCGGGCCGTCGCCGATCAGGATGACCAGTCGCTCAACGTGTTCGCGCCACGGCATGGCGTAGGAATCATGCAGGGCGGCGAGCACCGATTCGCTCGGTCGCCCCCCGTGCACCGCTTCCTGAAGCCAGGTCTGGAGCAGGACCGCCTCGGCGTCGGGCGTCAGCCGGATCGGTCGGGTGACGAAATCATGATCGACATCCCGGAACGCCACCAGGCCGAACCGGGGCGATTCGGTGATGTCCTGCAGAAAGAGCATCGTGTCGCTGAGGATCGACTGCGTTCGGCTGAAGATCGGCGACATGCTGCCGGTGCAATCCAGCGCGAAGACCAGGTCGATCCGCCGCTCCGGCCACTGCTGCACGTACGACTCGAACCGTGCGAACGCATCCACATTCAGTTCGGCAAGAAAGGATCGCTCGCCCGGCGGGCGGGGGTGCGGGTTCGGCGGATCGCGCCGCGTTTCGGCGAGCTCGACCCGCCGGCCGTTCTCACGGAACCAGCGCATCCAGTCGTGTCGTGAAAACAGGCCCCGCACGCCGGTCATGGCGCTCAGCCGGGGGCTCAGCAGTCCACCCTGGGCGCGGTCCATACGCAGCATCACCGATCTCACGGTGTCCGCCGCATCCGCGACCAGACCATCCCTGCCGCTTACCGCTGCAATCTCCGCGCCGAGCAGCCGCTCATCCAGTCGGTGGGACCGCAGAAGAAAACGCACGCCCCGTTGGACGCGCCCGGCATCCACTTCGTAGCCGAAGCGAAGTGCGGTGCGAATCACGCGCGGTTCGGCTTCCTCCGCGAACCATCCCTCGCCCTGTTCGATGCTGCGCTCCGCGAGGGATCGAATGGCATTGGCGCGAACCCGCCAGTCGGGGTCGTTTTGAACAAACTCGATCAACCGATCCCGCGTGGGGGCGCAGTCGAATCGCTCCAGGCGAATGGCGGCGAGGGCCCGTGCCGGCCAGTGCGGCGCTGATTCGAGTTCCCTCAGCACCTGACGTTCGAGGGTCGGCGCCGCTTCGAGGGTGCGGCCGGCGCCCGGCATCTCCGGGCGGTCGATTTCCACGCGGCCATCGTCTTCCGGATCATCGGTCGCGCCTTCGGCCGCCGCCGGTTCACCGGGGAGCTCCGCCGCCGAGGTGACGGGAGCAGTCGCCGGCCACCACAGCATCGGACCGATCAGACCGATCGCGCAGACCCGGATGTCGAACCATCTGCGGAAGCCCAAAGCGGCCATGCCGTACTCTATTCGGGCCGCACGTCTCTTTCCTCGGGCGGCGGTTGATCGGGGCTTGATGGCTTGCCTGGCGGGCTGCTTTACCGGCGGCGGCGGTGGTTCTGGCGGAAGCCGTTCGGTTCGCCGTCGGCGTAATCCCAGATCGTCACGCTCAACTCCTGAACGCCCCATTGCAGGGCCTGTTCGTGAGTGGCGTAGAGCACATCCAGCCGGCTGCCCTTGATCGCGCCGCCGCGATCGAGCACGGGCACCACGTTCTCGTGGTCGTAACCGGGAATCGAGACCAGCGACCCGAACGGCAATATTCGTTCATCCGCCGCGACCAGCCGCATTCCGTTGGTCCAGACGGAATATCCGCTGGCGGTGATGCCGTCGGCCCACTTGCCGCAGGATCGCTCATCCGGACTGTAGGCGGTGACGACCATCGTCATCGTGCCGATCGGCCGAATCGGGCGGCCGTTGAACCAACGGATCTCATCGGGGTCGATTTCGTCATCGTGCAGTTCGATCGCGGTGATCTCGACGTTTTCGTTCTCATCGGCAACTTTTGTCACCGTAGCGAGCGCGGAGCCGTCGCGATCGCGCGATTCGGACGTCACCGCGTCGTTCTTCGTGTCATCAGGATTCACGGTCTCCGCAGTTTCGTTCGATTCGGATTCCAGATCGCTGAGGTTCATCAGCAGGGGGGCGGTGACGGGTGAGGCGATCAGCGCGCCCACGACCATGCCGACGATCAGAATGACCAGAATCACGCCGATGCTGAACGTACCTTGCGCACGACGTTGCGATGACATCGCCGCCGAAAGCGGTTGCGTATCTCTCATCTTTTGATTGTCCTCTTCCCCAGAACCCGACCGCCGAATCTGCCCACCACAGACATGTCCGACCGTCGTTTGTAAGGTTCTGAGTGTTTCCTATCTACACACGACTATACCCCATCCACCTCTGCCTGCAAACGAATCGGCGGACCGGGTGGGATTTGGGATGCCCTGTGCCGGATCGGGAAGACAGGGCGTCCCCGGGGCGCAATCCACGGCCGCCACCGCGGTTATCGGTCACTCCGGCCGCTCATTTCCGGCGCTCGGGGTCGATTTGTCCCGTCCCCGCCGGCCGATCTCAGCTAGCATGGCGAAGGTATGAAGCAGTATCGGATCCGAACGGACCTTGAACGTCAGACCGTCAACGGCTACGCCCTGCCCCTCGGGCTCGAAGCCGGCGATCTCGTGCCCCCGCAGCAGGGGTACACCGTCGCCTACACCCCGGGCGAGGAGGAAGATCCGGACACGTACGTCTTTCAGATCGTGATCTCGCACGAACGCCTCAGGCCCCTGCTGGCCCGTTCGTTCGAGTTTCTGCCCGACGAAGTCTGCGCGATCATCGAAATCGGCTCTCGCGATGCCTATCGCAGTATGGATGTCTTTCTCAGCAGCGAGACCATTCCGCTGAAATCCTTCCTCGCCACGTGGGAGGATAACGAGCCCATCCTGCTCGAGGACGTCACCATCGGCGCGGGGGCCAACAGCGACGATCCGTTCGTCGAGGTCTTTCTCGATCAGTGGAAGGGCATCGCCATTCACGTTCCGCTCAACATGCGCGATGACGTTGAAGAGATGCTGCAGCAGTTCGGGCTGGAGGAAGTCAATCAGACCTGGCCGGAGGACGCCTCGCCGGACCTCGCCCGGGCGCAGGTGCGCCAGGTGCTGGATTTGACCGATGAGACCGCGCCGGACCTCGATGAGATTCTGCTCAACCTGCGGCACGACTGGCTGCTGGAGTTGAACATCGATCCCGAATCGAATGTCGATGAAGGTGGGCGGCATCTCGGCCTCACGCTCTGGCACGCGCTGGTGATCGTCGAGCCGGTCGACGAAGCGCGGCGCGAGAACGGCGAAGGGGCCTACGCCTCCATCTGGGCAACCGCCGGTTCGATGGATCAGATGGAAGAGCTGATCGAACTGGCGATTGAGCAGGATCCGAAGTGGTCCTTCTCCGATATCTTTACCGTTGATCGCGTCGCTTATGATGAGCGGCCGGACGAACTCGTTGACCTCCCGCCGCGCCGCGACGAGGCGGAGATTCACCTCGTCTGGATCGAACCGTGGGGTGATCCGGCCGGGGAGGTTTCCAATGTCTGATCGCGATATTGACCCATCCTCAGCGAACGGCACCGAATGGTACAAGGACGGACTGCGCTTCAGTTGCACGCAGTGCGGCAATTGCTGCACCGGCCCGCCCGGCGTGGTCTGGTTCAACGACGATGAAGCCGACGCCATGGCGAAGAAGCTCGGCATCTCCCGCGCCTCGTTCTTCCGCAAGTACACCCGCAAGGTCGGTCAACGCCACTCCTTGAAAGAAAGGGTGACCGAGCACGGCCACGACTGCGTGTTTCTGGATCGGGAAAGCCAACCGGGCCGGGCCGTCTGCTCGCTGTACGAAGCGCGTCCGACGCAGTGCCGCACCTGGCCGTTCTGGCCCGAAAACCTGCACTCGCCCATGACCTGGCGTGCCGTCAAACGCGCCACGCCCTGCCCCGGGATGGACCACGGCAAGCTCGTCCCCGTCGAAGAGATTCGCATTCAGCGCGACTCTCATCTCGATGAGTGAACCGCCCGACCCGGCTCCACGCACCAGTCACAGTAAGCGCACGACCTCACGCCGCCGCGAGAGATCGTGCGCATCATCACACCGCGCTCCCGCCGCGTGACGCAGTTCGGATTCCCGCAGGTCATCCCCTTCGCATCCGGCGATTCACGCCACGGCGGATCTTCCGGGGGCGGTCGTTTGGCGCCCCCGCCGAGCGGCAGCGGCGCGGCGCCGGAAAGCAGCACGTCGAGAATCGCCATGCGCATCACCACGCCGTCCGCCAACTGCTCGAAGTACCACGCGCGCGGGTCTTCATCGACCGCCGGGTCGATCTCCGTCACGCGCGGCAGGGGGTGCAGGACGAGCAGATCATCCCTGGCCGTCCGAAGATCAGTCGGTCCCAGGGCGTGCGGCGGGCCGAGGGCGGCCGCCTCGGCCGGGTCCATCCGCTCCCTCTGCACGCGCGTCACGTACAGCGCGTCCAACTTGTCGATGACCCCGTCGAGCGATGCGGCCGTTCGGACCACGGTCATGTCTTCGAGCCGGCCGCGAAGATGCGCCGGCACCTGCAGCGGCTCCGGCGCGATGAAGATGAGCGTCACCCCGAACGCGGCGGCGGCGAGCGCGAGCGAATGCACCGTCCGGCCGTATTTCAGATCGCCGGTCAATCCCAGCGTCAATCCGTTCAGTGAACCGCGCCGCCGGTGGATCGTGTACAGATCGAACAGCGTCTGCGTCGGATGCTCGTGTCCGCCGTCGCCGGCGTTGACGATCGGCACCGAAGCGACCTGCGCCGCGAGGCGCGCGGCACCCTCCGCGGGGTGGCGCAGCACGATCAGATCCGCGTACCGCTCGACGGTGCGAATCGTGTCGATCAGCATCTCGCCTTTCGCGGCGCTGCTTGCGGCGGGATCGGAGAATCCGAGTGTCTGCGCGCCGAGCCGCAGCGCCGCGGATTCAAACGACAACCGCGTGCGGGTGCTCGGTTCGTAGAACAGCGTCGCGACGATCCGGCCGGCGTGCCGCTGATCCGCCGCCGCACCGGCGCGAAATGACTCCGCCCGCGTGAAGTAGTCAAGCATGTCATCACGATCCAGCGCATCCATCTGCACCAGGTGCGGCGGGGGAGAAGTCGGTGAATTATGTTCGCGCGATTCGGCCATGGCCGGATGAGGATAACGTCGATCGAAGCGCGCGGTAAACCTCGGGCGGGGCGAAGGTATGGAGGCACGGAGGCACGAAGGGACGAAGGGACGGAGCGACGGAGCGACGAAGGGAGGGATCAAGGGATCAAGGGATCGCGGCCTCGAGGGCCCCATCACGCCGCTTCGGGGCGGTGACCCTTTTCGCTCGAACGACCGAGCCAGGTCGCGCAGTTGGTCAGGAGGAGCGTCCGATCGATCGGCTTGCTGGCGTAACCATCGCACCCGGCCTGGAGGCAGCGCTGTTCATCGTCCGCCATCGCGTGCGCCGTCAGCGCGACAATCGGGATCGACTCACCCTGCTCGCGCAACTGCCGGGCGAGCGTATAGCCGTCCACCTCCGGCATCTGCATATCGGTGAGCAGCAGGTCGTACGCCTCGCCGCGCTCCCGGGCGCGCGCGAGCATGTCCAGCGCGATGCGGCCGTTGTCCGCCACATCCACGGTGGCGCCCGCCTTGCGAAGGTGGAACGCAATGAGTCGCTGGTTATCGACGCCGTCTTCGGCGAGCAGGATTCGACCCTTCAGGGTCAACTGATCCCCCGAGGCGTTCCGCGTTGGTTCAGGGTTGACCGCATCGAGTCGATCCGCCAGATCCGCTTCGGGTAACGGCTCCAGCGGCAGTCTCAGACGGAAAGTCGATCCCTGCCCCGGCTCGGTGCGAACCAGTTCCACGGCGCCGTGCATCAGCGCCGCGAGGCGGCGGACGATCGCCAGCCCGAGACCGGTGCCGCCGTGCCGGCGCGTCATGCTCGGATCGGCCTGGCTGAACGCGGTGAACAGTTTCTCCACCTGCTCCGGCGACATCCCCGGGCCGGTATCTTCGACATCAATTCTCAGCAGACGGCTCTCCGGGTCGTAATCGATCGTCAGCGTGATCGAGCCGGTCTCGGTGAACTTCACCGCGTTGCCCAGCAGGTTGAGCAGGATCTGC
>SKZB01000329.1 GCA_007127615.1 Phycisphaerales bacterium
GCTCGTTGCAGAGGTCGATCGTGTCCTGATCGCGCATCGATCCGCCGGGGTGGACGAGACAGGAGACGCCCGCCTCGATGAGCAGTTCCGGTCCGTCGGCGAAGGGGAAGAAGGCATCGGACGCCGCGATCACGGGTCGTCCGGTCTCGCCCAGTCGGTCACCGGCCCGCAGAATCGCGGTGCGGCACGCCATGAGGCGATCGACCTGACCCATCCCGCCGCCGATCAACTGCATGCCCCGCCCGATCGCGACGGCGTTGGACTTGAGGTGCTTGACCGCCGTCCAGATGAACGCCGCTTCGCGGCGCAATAACTCATCCGGTTCGGGACCGGCGGCGTGGGACCAGCTCGCCGGCCGCGCGATCTTCATATCGCGCTCCTGCACCAGCATGCCGCCGGGAATGGACTTGTAGTTCAGCTTGCGGTTGCCGCTGTGTTCGATCGCATCGGTGGCGAGCAGGCGGACGTTCTTCCAGCGCTCACCGAGCAGTTCCGCGGCATCCGGTTCAAAGCCCGGGGCGACGATGACCTCGAAAAACTTCTGATCGGCGACGATCCGCTCCGCGGCCGCGCGGTCGATCGGACGGCTCGACGCCAGAATGCCGCCGTACGCCGCGACCGGATCACCGGCGTAGGCGAGGTCGAACGCCGCGGCGGGGGAATCGGCGACCGCGATCCCGCACGGATTGGCGTGCTTGATGATCGCAGCGCCGGTTTTCTCCGGAAAGACTTCGTGCAGTTCCTGCACGGCTTCGAGCGCCGCGGCGGCATCGTGGAGGTTGTTGTAGCTCAACGGCTTGCCGTGCAATTGCCGCGAATTGACCACGCTCGGCTCGGGCGAGGCGGGGTTGGCGTAGACCGCGGCGGACTGGTGCGGGTTCTCGCCGTAGCGAAGTTCGTGCTGCTTGGCGTAGCTCAGCCGCAGCATCGACGGGTAGCGCTCCGGCCGGCGGGTGCCCATCCAGGAACTGATCGCGGTGTCATACTCCGCGGTGCGCATGAACGCCGCCGCAGCGAGATCGTGCCGCAACTCCAGGGTGGTGTTCCCATCGTTAGTGCGGAGTTCGTTGATGACGCGGTCGTACTGGCCGGGGTTGGTCACCACCGTGACGTAACGGAAGTTCTTCGCGGCCGAGCGCAGCATGGAGGGGCCGCCGATATCGATCTGCTCGATGACCTCTTCGCGCGAAATGCCTTCGGCCAGCATCGTCTTTTCGAAGGGATAGAGGTTCACGCAGACCAGATCGATCGGGGTGATGTCATGCTGCTCCATCGCCCGAAGGTGTTCTTCGTTGTCGCGCAGGCCCAGCAGCGCGCCGTGAATGGCGGGATGCAGGGTCTTGACCCGACCGTCCATCATTTCCGGAAAGCCGGTCACGCTGTCGATGGCAATGACATCGATCCCCGCCTCGGCGAGGGCTCGGGCGGTCCCGCCGGTGGAGATGATCTCGATGTTGCGGGAGATCAAGCCGCGGGCGAAGGGAACAAGATCGCGTTTGTCACTGACGGAAATCAGGGCGCGACGAATGGGGACGGGCTGTGACATGCCGGAGAGCTGCTCGCGTGCAGGAAGAATCGGGGGAACGAAAGAGGTGCGAGAACCGGGCGGATCAGCGACGTGCCTGCCCGCCGTGCAGCGGAAGGAGCTTGACCAGTCGTCCGTCCCGGCTCAAGGCGTAGATTTCGCTTCCCTCGGGATCGGTGGCGATGATGCGATGGACCTGGGAGAGTGATGCCGTGGTGATCTTTCCGCCGCGCTGCGGATCGACGACATCCATCACTCGGTTTTCCCGGTCCCACACGAGCAGGCGTTCCCCGCGGTGCGCGAGGACCGTGCCCCGAACGTCCGGTGAGGTCCAGATGATTCGGCCGTCCGGGCGGTCCGTGCGCGGCTCGAAGCGGACCAGACCGCGGTCGGGAATCTGCTGATAGAGCTGCTCGCGAACGAAAATCGGCGGCGCGGTCAGGCGGCTCTGGGAGAGGTAGCGCCAGACGTTGCGGCCGGTCACCAGATCGTACGCCCAGAGATGCTGATCCGTGCCGGAGACGAAAATGGTGCTGGCGCCGATGGCGGGACGCGTCACGACCGGGCCGAGCACCTGTTTGGTCCACAGGCGATTCGTGGAACGGAGGTCGTGCACGGAAATGGTCCCGTCCGATCCGGCGACCGCGACGTAGTTGCCGGCGATGCTCGGCATGGCGGTGATGGCGCCGGCAACCTGGTAGCTGCGCCACTGGTATCCGACGGTGTGAGAATGCCAGACGAGTTGACCGTTTCGTGAACCGTACAGGAAGAAGTTTCCGGCCGGAACCGGCGGCGTGCCCGCAATGCGCTCCAACCGCTGCCGGCCGATCTGCAGCCCGTTGCCCGCGTCGAAGACGAGAATCTCCCCGCCCACCGTCAGGTACACTCGCTCACGATCCGGCAGATACGTGATGGCGAGAATTTCCATGACCGGCTCGGCGACCGGCAAACGCCAGACCTCCCGGCCATTCTCCCGCTCAATCCGGGTCAGAAAATTCTCCCGGTCCAGAACGAAGATGGCATCGTCCGCCACTTCGATCAGGTGCGGGTCAATGCCGACGAACGGATTCTGCCATTCGATGCGGTAGCCGAACTCTCGAGAACTGATGTGGCCGATGACGTAGCGCTCTTCGACCCGGCGAACCTGCGCTTCGCGGTCGGCCTGGCCCGGATCGACCCGGTCGGCCGTACGTGAATCTTCCCGTTCGCGCCGGTCCGCTTCCGCGGTGGCGGTGGCGGCGGCGGTGTCGGCGGCGGTGTCATCCGCGCGATCCGGTGCGGCGCAGCCGTGGAGCCAGAGTCCGGCGGCGAGGACGGGTAGAACCGCCAGTTGCCGCACGCTGGGCCGCTTTCCAATCTTCGGCGGGAACGCAAGCCCGGAGCTCAGAGGGGAAAAGGTGAGAGTTCGACAAACGGAATCGATCATCATCAGCGGCTCCTGGCCGGGTTTGCGTGCGAACACGGCCGAATTTCGTGAGAATCAGGAGTATCCAAGCCCGCATCCTCCGAGTCAAGCGATCGACGCATCGCCCGCCCGATCGGCGCATCGAGCCCGCCGGCCGGTCGCGCCCCGGCCATGAGTCCGGTGGCGTCAAACGAGCTGGAGATCCTTCGGCGCCATCTCAAGCCAGCGCAGACACGTTTCCAGATGTTTCGGAGAACCCTCGGTCGCCAGAAAACTCGGTGCCGTCGCGGCCAGGAGCGTTCGCCGAACCATCGCCAGGCGCGGATACTCCGTTTCAACGGGCAACCCGTGACGTTTGCGGGCCGCGGCGACGGCTTTGACGGGCTTGTGCTTTTTCATCAGGTCCGGCCTTCCCCACAATTGCCGCTCGAGGTAGACCGCATCCTCGATCCAGTGGCCGGCATGAATCTCCGCCAGATCGATCAGGGCGACCGGGCACCCATTGCCATCCCGCCGGGCCATCGCGTTGGCCAGGTGCGCATCGCCGTGCAACCACTGGTTCATCTCCCGCGATCGCCACTCGCGGAGCAGGCAATCGAGTTTGTCGTGAACGATCTTCAATGCCTGCCGCCACTGCTTGCGCGGCTCGAGCTGGTTGTCGGTCACGCTCCGGCGGGCCTTTTCGAGCAGGCCGTGCCAATCCTCGGGACTGGGGCACTGATCGACGGTAAAGACGGAACTCGTCCGATGGAAACGCGCGATCGCGTCCGCCATTCGATTGACGTGATGGTCGTCCCACGCCCGGCCGAGCGGGCCGTAGGGAAACCGCTCGATCACGATCCAGGCGAGGTCGTAGCCGTTCAACTCCGCGCCGGAAGCGAAGAGTCGCGGAACGACGGGGTCATCGTCCGTTGTATCGATCGGTTGCAGACGTCTCGTCCAGGTCAATTCCCGTTGGTTGACCGGAAGCTTGACCACCACCTCACTCGGACCGTTTTCGCCTTCAAACTGAGCGCGGCCCGTGGCGGCGCCCCCGCGCTGCCAGTCGGTCTTGAACCAGTGAATGGAGGAGAGGCGGTTTTCACAGACCTCGGCCAGGATCGGCGCGAGGCTGGTGGCCAGTCCTCGGCTCGCTTCGGGGCTCAACGACGAATCTCCCGTGTCATGAGCATGGAAGAAGCGTAGGAGCAATCGGCCCGCTCGACAACCCGGGCCGGTGGTGCGAGGGGGTGGATTTCGTGTTACATTTCGCGGTTTCCACCCGAGGACCGCCGTTATGTCGCAGACGGAGACGCAAACCGCCTCCGCGATTACCGCACCGCCGCACCGCGAGGTCATTCCGATCCTCGACTTCGGCAGCCAGTACGCCCAGCTCATCGCGCGCCGGGTGCGCGAGGCCGGTGCGTTCAGCATGCTCCTGGCGCCGGAAACGCCGGTCGAGGAGTTGCGCAAGCTCAACCCGAAAGGCGTGATTCTCTCCGGCGGGCCGTCGAGCGTGCGCGAGGATGGCGCGCCGCGCTGCGATGAGCGCATCTTCGAACTGGGCGTGCCGATCCTGGGCATCTGTTACGGCATGCAACTGGCCTGCCAGCTGCTCGGCTCAAATGTCGATCGGGCCCGGGAGCGCGAGTACGGCCGGGCGAAGCTTTCCATTCACGACGGTTCGGATCTCTTTGCCGGCGTGCCGACCGCCACCGCCGTCTGGATGAGTCATGGCGATCAGGTGCTCGACGTCGCTCAGGACTTTGACACGCTCGCCTCCACGCCGACGTGCCCGTTCGCGGCGGTCCGTCACAAATCGCGACCGTTCTTCGGACTTCAGTTTCATCCCGAAGTCACCCACACGCCCCACGGGGTGGACATCCTGCGCAATTTTCTCTACGAAGTCTGTCACTGCACCGGGACGTGGCGCATGGCGGACTTCATGGAAACCGAGACCGACCGCATCCGCGAGCGGGTCGGTCGTGGCCGGGTCATCTGCGGGCTCTCCGGCGGAGTGGACTCCTCCGTCGCGGCGGCCCTGATCGCGCGGGCGATCGGCAACCAGCTGACCTGCATCTTCGTGGACAACGGTCTGCTCCGGAAGAATGAACGCGAACTCGTCGAAGTCACTTTCCGTGACCACTTCGATATCGACCTTCGCGTGATCGATGCGTCGGAAGCGTTTCTCAGTGATCTGGCCGGCGTGACCGATCCGCAGGAAAAGCGCCGCCTCATCGGCCACCGATTCATTGATGTCTTCAAGAAGACTTCCGACGAGATCGGCGGCGATGCGGAGTATCTCGCGCAGGGGACGCTCTACCCCGATGTGATCGAGTCCGGGCACGGTCACGCGGGCAAGAGCGCGAACATCAAACTGCACCATAACGTCGGCGGACTGCCGGCGGAGCTCGGTTTCAAACTGATCGAACCGCTGCGCGATCTCTTCAAGGATGAGGTCCGCAAGCTGGGCGAAGTGCTCGGTCTGCCGGATCAGATCGTCTGGCGGCATCCTTTCCCCGGCCCCGGTCTGGCGGTGCGCGTGCTGGGCGAGATCACCGGGCCGCGGCTGGAGATCCTGCGCGACTGCGATGAGATTCTGCTGGAAGAGATCATCGCGAACAATCTCTACCGCTCCACGAATCAGGTCTTCGCGGTGCTGCTGCCGATTCAATCGGTGGGGGTGATGGGCGACGGCCGCACGTACGAATCGGTCGTCGCGGTCCGCGCGGTGGAGACCCAGGACTTCATGACCGCGGACTGGGCCCGGATTCCCTACGACGTCCTCGCCACGATCAGCAACCGCATCATCAACGAGGTCCGCGGCGTGAACCGCGTCGTCTACGACATCTCCAGCAAGCCCCCGGCGACGATTGAGTGGGAGTAGGGGGGGCGAGAAAAGGCACGAAGGCACCGAGGCACGAAGGCACGAAGGGGAGGGCGCGGGCGAAGTGACTGAGTGACGAAGTGGCGGAGTGGGGTGGGGTGCCGTGGTCTGAGCGACGTCAGGAGTGAAGGCCGCGAAGACTCGCGACCCGTGAACGGTTCGGGTGGGGCCGGTGATGGCGCTGTATACCGGGTGGCCGGAGGGATCGGGAGACCGGGTGTGATTCTTCTCCTGGGGAACGGGGTACTTCGTTTATGAAAAACAATCCCAGCCGTCTTCCGGAAGCGCATCGGGTCGACCTGACGCGGATCAACGACATTCGTTCCGGCTTCAGGAACGCGTTGGTCGCTCTGGCGGTGTGCGCCGGTTTCTTCGTGTCGCACGTGAGCACACTCGCGGCCATGCCGCCGCCCGATCCCCGGTACCATGATTCAAGAAATGCAATAGATCTCCGGCCGATGGGGTACGACACAACTGAAGAAGGGCTCGCCCGGGCTCTCGGCGATACGCGTTCAATCATCTACGCGATTCGTTTCATCGGTGAACTGGACGAGCCGGTTCTTCTCGATGAGATTGAACAGTTCCTCCTGGGCCGGGCTGAAGAGTTGGTTGGCGCGCTGTTTGAACTCAACACGCCCGTCGCGTAGATGCGAATCAGGTCTCGGCTCGTGAACTTCCTCGCGAAGCACGCAATCGCCGTGGAGCGAGTGCTCGCCGGTAGATTTGCCGGGAACTCTCAACCCCAGTTGTTGAGCAGGAAGAGCAGGTCGAGGACATCGACCTGGTGGTCGTGGTTGAAATCGCCCTTACACGGCGGCCCCATGACGAAGCAGCGCTCGTACTCGCACTCACCCCAGTGGGCGAGAAGTTCGAGGAGGTCGAAGACATCGACGACGCCGTTGCCGGTGAGGTCGGAGGGGTTGGAGGAGCAGATACCCAGGTCCGGGCAGGCGATACACACATCCGGGCAGCAGTCGTTGAACGGGCCGCAGGAGTTATCGCACCAGCAACTGCCGGCTGTCGACCCTTCGCATGATGATCCGAGACAGGTATCGAAGAGGTGTTCGGCGGAACCCAGCCCGAAGAGGCAGCCGGGACAGTGCTTGCCCTTGTCTTCACAGCAGTCCCCGAGATCGCAGCACGCTTCGTCACACCAGCAGCCGCTGACGGCCGCGCCGCCGCAGTTGGTCTGGCAGGAGAAGTTCGGCGGAAGTGGAGGGGGCGTCGAACCGTGCCAGCAGACGCGGCAATTGAGCTCCGCCGCGTTCGCGCAGAGCTGATCCCACTGCTCATCGCAGCAGAAGGGATCGACCGGGCAGACGATGTTGCAGCACGCGCCGTCATCACAGCCGGGTGATTCGTTGGAGACGCAGCAGTCGCCGTGCCCGCAGGCGGAAGGGGGATCCGGCACATGGCAGCCGCTCAGGAACGAGCAGTGCTGTGTGGCCAGGTGAGCGCAGCACTCGTCCCACTCGACTTCGCAGCAGGCGGGATCGATGTCGCAGACGGTGTTACAGCAGGCGCTGCTTTGACACCAGGGCGAGCCGTTGGCTTCGCAGCAATGGCCGGTTCCGGCGTCGCCGCAGGCGGGCGGCTGGCAGCCGTCCAGTTCCGGACAGTGCTGCCAGGCGAGGTCGACGCAGGACTGGTCCCACACCCCGCCGCCCTCCGCATCGCAGCAGAACGGATCGACTGCGCAGACCGATTCGCAGCACTTCTCGTCGTGGCAGTATGGCGTGTCGTTGGGCGTACAACAGTCGCCGGCGGAGAAGCTGCCACAGTCTCCACACGCCAGCACACAGTGGTTCGTGGCCGTTATCGCACACGTGCTGGTCCAGCCGACATTGCAACAGAACGGGTTGATTGAACAGACGATCTGACAACACGCCTGATCATCGCACCCCAGTTGCCCAAGGTTCGGCTGACAACACGAATCTGCATCCGGATCATTCGGGCAATCGCCGTGCCCAAAATGAATCACCATCAGGAGCGACAAAGCGACGAGTGCGAACTGCGGTAAACCTGGCAACATCTTCATCCTCCTCGTGGCGCCCACTGACCTACTGCACTAGGCACGCTGGCTGCACTCCCATCAGCAGCCAATCCTGTACGTCGACGACACCATCGCCATTAATGTCCGCCACGCAACATTCACAGTGGCCCCAGTTCTGGAACAGGATGTCGTAGTCCTCTTGGCCAACGGTGCCATCGCCGTTTA
>SKZB01000089.1 GCA_007127615.1 Phycisphaerales bacterium
CTGATGCTGGCCGCGCAGTACCGCGGCGTCGAGATCGTCGAGCGCCTGCTGGAAGCCGGCGCCTCGGTCGACGCTCAGGCGCCGAACGGCTACACCCCGCTGCTCTGGGCGGCCCGCTTCGCCCCCGCCGCCACGCTGGACCTTCTGCTCGAAGCGGGTTCGAATGTCCATCATCAGTGCGATGAAGGCGTCAACGCCCTGATGCTCGCGGTACGGGCGCAGAGCGTCGAAAAGGTCGAGCGGCTTTTGCGCGCCGGCGTTGATCCGAACGAACGGAGCATTGACGGCGCGTCCGCCCTCTGGTGGGCCGCGGCGGTCGGGACACCGGAACTGGTCGAGCGACTGCACGACGCGGGGGGCGATCCTCGATCGGCGAATGACGATGGCCTCACGCCGCGCGACATCGCCGCCCACCGCACCGACCGCGATGGCGAGACGATCAGGTCGTATCTGGAGCGGATCGAGCCGGGCGCCGAGTGATCCGCCGCCGGGCCGACGGCCATGTAACCTTTTGATCCATCGCGCGATACACTCTAGCGGTGCGAAGCGACATTGACCGGATTCTGATTTCCCGCGAGAAGATTGCCCGCCGCATCGTTGAGCTCGGCGAGGAGATCAGCCGCGACCTCGCGCGACTGGACGAGGACGATGAAATTCTGCTCGTGCCGATTCTGACCGGAAGCATCATTTTCGTGGCGGATCTGATGCGCTGCCTGCCGCAGAAGATTCGGATCGAGATCCTGACCGCGTCGAGCTATCCCGGAAAAAGCACCACGAGTCAGGGCGTGAAGATCGTCAGCGAGCTGCCCGATGATCTGTCCGGCCGGCACATTCTGATCGTCGATGACATTCTCGACTCGGGCAATACGATCCGCCTGGTGCGCGAGGCGATCGAATCGCGCGGCCCGCGCTCGGTGTGGACGTGCGTCCTGCTGCGGAAACAGATCGAATCCGCGATGAACACGCCGTGTGAGTACGTCGGCTTTGACATCCCGGACGAGTTCGTCGTCGGCTACGGTCTCGATTACGACGACTACTACCGCAACCTGCCGGACATCGGCCTGCTGAAACGGGAGGCGATGTGACCCCCGGCCGATTCAGCGCGGATTCGTTCGCTCATTCCGGCGCACCGGCGCCGAAGCAGGCCGTCGGAACCGGACGATCGTCAGACCGCATGCTCAACGCCGGCGGGGTCGAGGCGGTCCAGGACGAAAGCGACACCGCACCGGCGTTCGTTCGCGAACTGGTGCGCGATGATGAGATCATCATTCTGGCGATTCGGCCGAGTCCGCTGTTCATCGTGCTCGCGCCGGCGACGGGCCTGCTTTTTCTGACCGTCCTGGCGCTGGTGGCGGCGCAGCTCGCCACGATGACGCCGTGGATTCCGTGGACCGAATCGCAGGCGCTATTGCTGGGTCTGATGCTCATGGCGGCGCGGCTCGCCTGGCAGACGCTGGACTGGCTGAACCGCGTCTACCTGCTCACCGATCGTCGGATCATCACCCGAACCGGCATCCTGCGCGTCCGGATCTTCCAGACGTCACTCCGATCGGTTCAGCACACCGTGATCTGGCGACGCGTTCGAGAACGGGTTTTCAATCTGGGTACGCTGGGGTTCGCCACTTCGGGCAGCGACACGTTCGAGACCTACTGGCAGATGCTCCGGCAACCGGTCCAGGTTCACCGCATCGTTCAGGACGCGGTTCAGCGCTACGGCCGCCCGTAATCGCCGACCGCGGATCCCACCGGCTCGGGGATCCCACCGGCTCACTGGGCGTTGGGATGGACGAATCCCCTGAAGACGGTCATCCAGAGAATGCGGATATCAAACATGATCGACCAGTTGCGAACGTAGAAGAGGTCGTACTGAAGGCGCTTGCGCAGCGATGTGTTGCCGCGCAAACCGTTGACCTGCGCCCAACCGGTGATGCCGGCCTTGACGTTCTGACGGAGCATGTAACCGCGCCAGTCTTCACGAAAGCGCTCGATCAGTTCCGGGCGTTCGGGTCGGGGACCGACCAGCGACATCTCACCCAGCAGCACGTTGAAGAGCTGCGGCAGTTCATCGAGACTGGTCTTGCGCAGAAAAGCGCCGATTGAGGTGATCCGGGGATCATCGTCCTTCGTCCACGCTTCGGTCCCCTTGCCGGCATCGCGCAGGGCCTGCTGCTCGGCGGCGACGTGCGTCATGGTTCTGAACTTGTAGATCTTGAAGCACTGGCCGTTCAATCCCATGCGTTCCTGGCGGAAGATCACCGGCCCGGGTCCGGAACGCTTCACGAGAATCGCCGTGATCAGCATGGGCAAACTGAAGATCGTGAGGGCGGCCAGACTGCCGACGATATCCAGCAGGCGTTTGCTGATGCGCCCCCAACCCGAGAGCGGCGATTCGCGGAGGGAAAGGATCGGCATGCCTTCCAGATCGTGGGCGGCCATGTTGATCGGCAGAAACTTCGGATTCATATCGGGAACGATGCGAACGTCGACGGCATACCGCTCGAGCCGGGCCACGAGATTACCGGTCTCCGCCGCCATCCGGTTCGGCAGCGCGAGAAACACGCCGGAGACATTGTGCTGATCCAGAATTTTCTCAAGGTCATTCATTCCGCCGCGGACGGGAAGGTTGAGACAGTTCTTGCGGCTGGTTTCGTCGTGGTGGCTGATGAAGAACGCCGGGTTGATCCCGGTCCAGGTGTTGCGGCGCAGGGTGTGACAGACGACCTGCCCCAGCCGGCCGGTGCCGACGATCGCGACGTGGCGCAGGTTCCATCCGCGGGAGCGGAGGTGCCGCAGGACGATGCGAAAGCCGAACCGCCAGGTGAGCATCATCCCGGTCGCCAGGGCGAGGTAGATGCCGAACTGCATCCGGCTGAAGTCATGCCCGCCGAAGAGGGGTTTGCTGAAAAGCTGAACGAAGGCGAAGGTGAGTACGACGCCGACCACCGTGGCCTGAATGATGATTCGAGCTTCGCGCACGAAGCTCTGATCGCGTCGGGCCCGGTAAAGGCCGGCCCAGAACATCGCCCCCATCATGATCGGGAGCGTTGCCAGCACCGGTACGCCGTGGGCGATGTAGGTGGGATTCGCCGGCTCCGCCGTCATCCAATGGAAACGAATGAAATACGCGAGGATGGAGGCGGCGATGATCACGCAGCCGTCCGCCAGGACCAGGACACTGCGAAAGAATCGATGTTGCTCCCGAAGCATGATTCAGACTTCTCCTACAGGCACCGCGCCTGTGACCTTGCCGCTCAGTTCCTGGCAAGCGACCATGACGAGCGCGTTGGTGGTTTGCCGAATTGATTCCCACATTGAGCCCACAGCACCGTTTTCCACACAGAGGCGATTCGCGTCGTCCGCAGAATCGATCAGGTCTCGGAATCCTCAGATCGATTATTGACCTGATCGGCCCATGGTGCAGAATCCCTTGGATTTTGCAACTCCGAAACCAGGGTCTCGATCGCCCGGCGGGCCTTCTCAGAGAGCGGTTCGGGTGCCGCGATCTGAACGACCGCCAGGAAATCACCGACGCGACCGTCGGCGCTTTTGATCCCTTTGCCTCGTAATCGAAGTTTCCGGCCGCTCGAGGTTCCGGGCGGAATGCGAAGATCCGCCGTGCCCTCGAGAAGCGGGATCGACAGTTCCGCGCCGAGTGCGGCCTCCGCGATGGAGATCGGAACATCGAGCAGCGTGTTCAGACCCTCTCGGCGGAAGTAGGGATGCTTGCCGACGTTGACGGTGAGGATCAGGTCGCCCGCCTTGCCGCCATGAGAACCGGGATGGCCCTGTCCGCGAACCCGCAGTTTGGCGCCAGGCTCGATGCCCGGCGGAATGCGAACCTCGATGTCCCGCGTTCGTCCGCCCTCTGCGGTCAATCGGAGGTTCTCCGTGCCGCCGAAGGCCGCGGTCATGAAGGTGACGGTCACGGTGTGAGAGACGTCACGGCCGGCGCGCGGGGTGGGGCCGGCCGCGCTGCGGAACCCCGGACCGCCCGGTCGCGCCTGACCGCGCGCGCCGGCACCGAAGGGCGAACCGCCCATGCCGCCGCCTCCGCCGAAGATACCCTCGAAAATATCGTTCAATTCGCCGGGGTCGAAGCCCTGCGCCCCGCCGCCGGTCGACCAGTGGACGCGCGATCCGCCGTCCGGCCCGGGTCCGGCACCGCCTCCGGCCGCCGAAGCGCCCACGCCGGCGCGTCCGAACCGGTCGTACTGCTTGCGCTTCTCCGCATCCGAGAGCACATCGTACGCTTCGGTGACTTCCGAGAAACGCTGGCTCGCATCCGGATCTTTGTTGACATCGGGGTGGTACTGGCGCGCAAGCTGCCGGTAGGCCTTGCGGATATCCTCCTGCGATGCCGTCCGCGATACACCCAGAATTTCGTAGTAGTCTCGGGACTGTGCCATAACACCAGCAGAACGTGTGAAATCAAAGAATTATACCGTTCTGCCGCCGGTCCGAAAGCCCGGCCCTGGCACCGGAACGACCACGGTCCGGACCGACGAAACTCGATTCGAAATCGCCGGTCAGCGCTCGGACGTGTTGATGTGCCGCGACGCCTCAACATCGGCCGAATCCGGGGAAGCCGCGGACGATCCGCGGTCGCCGCCTTCCGGAGATTCGTCCGTCCCCCGATCCGAATCCTTCTGGCCCGAGTCCTTGCGCAGCGTAAGATCCCGCGCCTGCTCATCCCACTGCCTGGGATCGTACTTCGAGGCGATCGCCCCGATGATCAGGTGCATGTTCTTGTGCTTGTAGTCATCGAGCTTGACGCGCTGCCCGTCGCGGTGAACCACGTACGCGATCGACTTCTTCATCCACACGCTCATGTCGATATCCGCGATCTCTTCTGACGACCAGGTTCCCTTCGGATGATGAAGCGTGCCGTCGTCATCCAGCCGATACTTTCGGCTTTCGCGCTGGAGAGCGACGTAGACGTAAAACATGTACGGCGCGAAGGGGAGACACAGAATGAACGCCCACTGGGTCGGACGGTCAAAGGTACTCGGGCGCTTGATCGACGCCACGCGCTGGCTGCTTTCATCGGCGATCATCCAGGCCTGAAGCGCTCTTCCGTCAAGCGGACTCCCGGCCGGGGAAGGCGCCAGCGGCAGGGCACGTTCAAACGTCGCCAGCGCGCGCAGCCAGTCATCCTGCGCATCGGCACGAAAAGTGTTGATCGTGTCCTTCAAACGCCCGGCCAGCGCTCGAGCTTCATCCTCACTGTTCACCGCCGAAGCAGATGACGGGATCACCCCGCCGAATCGTTCGGCAAAGGCCTCCCGCTGCTCTCGAAGCAACTCTTCCGCCCGCCGCGCGTCGGTTTCATCCGCGCCGGGTTCGAGTGCGTCTCGGACGGCGGTGGCGACATCGCCCCGTTCGTGGGCCAACAGCCGCTTCGGAATCACGACCTGGTGGTCATAGACCCCCCAGACGCCGAGCACCAGGCACACGACCGCCATGATCAGGCACTTCCACTTGTATCGAGGTTGAATCCGGGTTGTGATGGCCATGACGTGGAAGGTCCTCGAAACGAAGGGGCCGCGGTGCCGGCAATCGGATCAGTTCACTTTGAAGGACGAGATTCGGATTGATCGGATGATTTCACGCACACGAAAGTCCCATCGGTTCAACGGGGAAGCCGCTCCAGTGCATCGTCCCACCAGCGATCAGCGTACGCGCGACCGGCCGGGGAGGACATCAATCGGGAAAAGCCGCCTTCGGAGACGCGACGGGCGGGAATACGCGGCACCGGCTCTCCCCGCCGCAGCACACGGCTGAGCCAGCGGGCGTGGGTCGCGATCATCTTCCGTCGTGTCAGGGAGGCCAGAATTGGACGAAATGGATGGAATGACATGCCTGAGATCCGGGTCTGAATGACCGAGTGGACGGCATGATAGGCCGGAGAGCCCGGTTCGGCCCGATCCCCGATCCACCCGGTCAAGAAACAACATCCCGGGTCAATGTGAGGTCCCGAGAATCGGGAAAGAAAACCAGGAATCAATCTCGAGCCAACATGACGTGTCCCGCAGGTTCCGCCGGAGGATTTGTCCCCCGCTCTCCTCCGCCGGGCCTGCGATTAACGAATCACGAATCGAGTCACGATTAAGGAGTTCCATCATGCAACCTCGTCACACCGCGACTTCTTCCCGTCGATTTCCCGCTCGCATACCGGCCCCCGTCATGGCCCCCGTCCTGGCTCCCGTTATGGCGGTCGCGCTCTCCGCGGGCATGCTGAGCTTTTCCAGCGGCTGCGGCAGCGACGCCCAGGGTGGCGCCCTGCTCGGGGCCGGCATCGGGGCGATCGGCGGGGCCGTCATCGGCCACAACCAGGGACGACGGACCGCCGAAGGCGCCGCCATCGGGGCCGGCGTCGGAGCGGTCGGCGGCTATATCGTCGGCAATGAATCCGACAAGAGCAAGATGAAGAGCCACCACGGTTACTACCACTATTGAGGGCCGGGATGGGCACGGAGGCATGAAGGTTCTGAGGCACGGAGGGATGGGTGACGTCGGCGAGAGTCCCGCATGCGCGGGGACGACACCACGGCCGTCGCGGTATTCCCACGAATGCCTCGATGCCTTCACGCCGCTGCATCGGTCCATTGCCCAATGAACCGCTTACGCATCGCAGTCGGGTGAACTTCGGACCTGCGATCAAAGTGAACATTCTGCTCGGGTTTCGGTTGCAGCCGCGTGGATGAGCGTGCATAGTGATCAGTGGTGTGGGTTCACGGGTTGATTTCTGCAAACGTTCCACGAAAGGAACCCACTGTGTCCACACCCCGGTTGAATCGCATCGTGCCGAAAGGCGCACTCTTCACCGCCACCGTCATTCTGCTGACGCCTTTGGCCCACGGCGGGAGCGAGACCTTCGTCGAAACCTTCGACGACGGAAGCAACGTCGGAGCGTGGACCTGGGGCACCGGCAACCAGTTCATCAATCCGCTCAACGGCAACCCCGGCCCGTACCTCCGCGACAACACGCTCCAGTCCTGTTGCCCGGCGGCGACGACCAGCTTCAACGTCGACTCCGTCTATGTCGGCGATTACCGGGAGATGAACGTCACCGGCGTCGGCATTGATCTCGTGACCAACTTCGCCTCCTCCGGTGTGGGCGGACGACCGCTCTCGCTGATGCTGATCAACGACAACGGCACGCCGTTCAACTTCGCCGACGACTGGGGCGCGTACTTCGTCGGCCCGGTCAACATTCCCTTCCCCGGCGTTCTCAGCGGCGGGCCGCAGGGGTGGACCTCCTACGACTTTGAAGTGCCCTCCCAATCGGAGACGACTCCCGAGGGATGGATTCTCTTTCGATTCGACGGCGAGCCGATCGACTTCACCTGGAACGACATCATCACCGATGTGAGCGTCCTTCGGTTCAACTACGGCGACCCCTCGATGATCTTCCCCTTCCTCGGCTGGGATGTCGGCATGGATAACCCGCGCATCACCACCGCGCGGGCCGCCACCCCCGGCGACCTCAACGGCGACGGTGTCGTCAACGTCTTCGATCTTCTTCTTCAGCTCGAAGCGTGGGGTGTCTGTCCTCCAAATGTGGACTGCCCCGCCGACCTGAACGATGACGGCACGGTGAACGTCTTTGACCTGCTCTACCTTCTCGAGAACTGGGGCTGAGCGGCGCGCCTCGATTGAATGAACCAGTCCCCACACCGGCCTTCGCTTCGTGCGCGGGCCGGTTTCTTTCGCATCCGCGCCGCGGCGGCGCGGATGCGAACGGTTCCCCGCCTCCGCGCCACTTCATGAATAACAGGTGAGCGCACAACTTCCGGACGATCCGATCAGCCGCAGGTGCTCCTGAACAATGCGCAGGAGGAAAGCCGTTCGGCTGTTGACGCCGAGCTTTCGGTACCGCCGCTCGATGTAGGTGTGAACGGTGTAGCGTGACAACCCCATCCGGCAAGCGATCCCCGCTTCACA
>SKZB01000489.1 GCA_007127615.1 Phycisphaerales bacterium
CGAGGTACGCTTCCTGAATCGCGCGATTGGTGGCATCGGCATCGCCGCCGAACGCCAGGTCCGCGCCGATCCCGCCCGGACTGAGCGCGATCAGCATGAACACCAGGAACGTAATTCCCAACAGCGTGGGAATCATCAACAGCAGGCGTCGGACGATATACGAAAGCATCGGCGGTGCGTTGGACGGGAAGACGTGGGGTCAGAAGCCAGAGAGAAGGTCGCGGAACAGTCCGGGCGGGTTGACCCGGGTTTACATCGGTGAGGCCTGCTGAGCACGCGGAATGTAGAACTCACGCTGTTCGATGCCGGTCATGTACGGGTGTACATTCTGATTGCGCCGATTGATAAACCGCAGCCACGGCCGCACGGCGAGGAAGGTGTAGGGCTGTTCTTCATGAATGATCTGGTGCAGTTCGTGCCAGTACGCCATGCGCTGGTCGGTATCGATCTCCTGCCGGCCCAGATCAATCAATTCATCGGCGCGATCGTTCCGCCAACTGATGAAGTTATCGCCGCCGCCGGCAATCTGATCGGAATGCCAGATCTGGTACGGATCCGATTCCGGAGAAGAGGGTGACCAGGCCATGGTGATGGCGTCGAAGTCGCGGTTGCGCAATCGGTCGGCATAGATCGACCAGTCGACCGGATCGGGACGCATGCGAATGCCGACCCGGTTGCACTGATCACGGAGATAGTCGGCAATGCGGCGCGTGGTCTCCGCACCGGTCGAGTAGGTGAAGCGGAAGTCAAACCGATCGCCGCGATCGTTGCGGAGCACGCCGTCCACTTCGGTCCATCCCGCTTCGGCGAGCAGTTCGCGCGCCTTGTCGAGGTTGTATTCATGCGGCACGATATCGGGATTGGCCTGATCGGTGCGGGGATTAAACGGCCCGGTGGCGATTTCGCCGATTCCCGTGAGGATGTTGTCGATGATCGCCTGCCGATCGAGCAGATGGGTCATGGCCCGCCGCACCCGCGGATCGGCGAACGGACTCTCGCTCCCGTCCGGTGAGCGCGTATTCCAGGCGATGAAGCTGTAACCGCCCCGCAGGTTGAACCAGAGCTTGGCACGATTGCTTTGCTGCCACGTTTCGTTGTCCCGGAACTGCGTGAACTGACGCGGCGTCGGCGTCATCATGTCCGCATTGCGGTTGTTGTAGGCGGTCAGAGCGGCGATGTCTTCGAGGATCACCGTGTAGCGCAGTCGGTCAATGGCCGGACGGGGCCCCCAGTACTGTTCGTTCCGCACGAGCACGATGTCATCACGACCCGGCCGGTACTGATTGTCGATACTGAGATTCCGCAGGCGGTACGGGCCCGATCCCATCAGCAGGCCGGTCGACTGGTTGAACCGCGTCGGTGAGATGGCTTCGTAGAAGTGCTTCGGAAGGACCGGCACCCCCATCGCCACATCGCGATTGTTGAACTTCGGCTCGGTGAAGTAAAACTCGACGACGAGATCGTCAATCACCTCAACCGAATCGATGATGCCGTACACCGCGCGGTACCGATCGGATTCGATCTGCGGGTTCATCCCCATCTCGTGGCTGAACTTGACATCGTGGGCCGTGACCGGCTGACCGTCACTGAAACGCGCATTCGGCCGAATCAGGACCCGCAACCACATGCCGCTCGGATCGTACTGCCACGCCTGGGCCAGTACGCCCTCCATCTCAAGTGTCTCGGGGTTGTACCGGCCGAGTGATTCGACCACCTGGTCGATGACGTAGATGGCGTACACATCGCGGTAAATCAGCGGCGTGATGGTGGGCGGCTGGGCGCCGAAGATCTCGGTATAGGTGCCGCCCATGGCGTAGTCTTCCTCACCCTGCGGATCATTCACGAGGGTAAAGGGTTGCTGCCACTGGATTTCAACGCCTGCCTGCGCCCAGGATTCATCGCGTGCCGGGCCGCCGGCTCCGGTCCGCCCCGGTGCCGGCGCGGCGACGATACCGTCCTCCAGTCGCTGGCTCATCAGCAATACCTGCTGTTCAAGCCGGTCCATCTGGTCCTGGACGTTCTTGACTTCTGACCAGGTCCGATCCTGCTGCGCCATACTCAACCCAATCACCACAAGGACGATGATCAGGAGTACGAGTAAGACGAAGTCCTTGAGTCCAAAGCGGTTCTGCATGTTTCTGCCCTACCAGACGTGGCTGTTCGTTCGACCGACCCGGGCGATCGCCCTGCGGTCGTGACGGAGTCAGTGGGTGGCGAAGCGTACCTGAGAACAAAATCCTGCCGAAACCATCAGGGTAGCGATTCTGCCGGAGTTCGCCAGCAAGTCGCCGGGTCCAAACCGCCGATGCGGAATGACCGCCCGCCGGGGCCACCCGTGACGGAAAGAGAACCGATGCTTTGCGCAATCTGAACAATCGGCACCTATTATTCCCTACACGTTATCTGAACGATCTTTGTTCGGGAGTCAGGAGTCTCGCGTGGCCGAACCCAGCATCCTTATTGTTGAAGATGAAACCGACATCTCCGACCTCATTCGCTTCCACGTTGAACGCGAGGGCTTCAACGCCAAGGTGGTCCATTCCGGCAAGATCGCGCTGGATGTGATCCAGCGTGAACGCCCCACCATGATCGTGCTCGACCTCATGCTGCCCGATCTCGACGGGCTTGAGCTTTGCCGGCGGCTCAAGTGGGAACCGGGCACGCGCTCGATCCCGATCCTGATCGTCTCGGCCAAGGGCGAGGAGGCGGATATTGTCACGGGAATCGAACTCGGCGCGGATGACTACGTCACGAAGCCGTTCAGCCCGAAAGAGCTGATGGCCCGGCTGAAAAACATCCTCCGGCGGCAGAAGGAACAGCTCATCCCGGTGGGCACGAACGGCAAACAACTGACCATCGCGGGGGGCGCACTGGTCATCGATACCGATCGTCACGTGGTGTCGATCGAGGGCGAACGGATCGAGCTGACGCTCACTGAATTCGGCATCCTGCACTACCTCGCGGCCCGGCCCGGATTCGTCCGCACGCGGGACCAGATCATCGCGGCGGTCCACGGCGATTCCGCCGTTCTCTCCAGCCGCACGGTGGATGTGCACATCACTTCGCTTCGCCGTAAACTCGGCGAACTCGGACGAACCGTGGAAACCGTGCGCGGAGTCGGGTATCGTCTCGCCGAACCGACCACGGTCGGTGAATCGAGCCACGACTGAGTTCGTTCGCCGGCCGTACGCTTTCAAATGAATCTGCCGCATGGCCCTCTTCGGACAACCCCGAACCCTGTTCTGGCGTCTCTGCCTTGTATTGATCACGGTGCAGATTCTCGTCGGCGCGACCTTCGCGGTGTATGCCGGGAAGAATGTTCAATCCTTCCACCACGAACAGACCCAGGCGCAACTTGAGCGGTTGACGCCGCTGCTCGCCACCTCGTATGACCGTCTGCTGGTGGACCGGTCCGTGCGGCAACTGGATGAGCGCGTCAAGCGCGACGGCCGGGACAGCGGCTTGCGGATCTCGATTTTTCTGGATGATGGCACCCCGATCGCGGATTCGCACCATGATCCGGCCCGGATGGATAATCACCTCGACCGGCCGGAGATTATTGAAGCTCACGAGCATCCAGGACGGGGCGGGCGGGCGATCCGGTTCAGTACCACCGTCGAAGAGGAGATGATGGTCTTCGCCCGGCGCCTCCACGATGGAGAAGGCAACCCGTATTACCTCCGCGTCGGTACTCCCATCGCCGCGGTCGATCAGCGGCTGATGATGCTCACCCGCGACCTGGCCCTGGCACTGGGCATCACGACTCTGGCGACGCTCGTCCTGATGTATCTGGTGGCGCGCTCGTTTTCGGATCGCATCTACCGACTTTCAACCAGCATTCGGGCGATGGCGCAGTCGGAAGAGGAACCGGCGTTCGATGAGGTTACACTCCGCGAACTTCGCCCCCTGCAGGATGCGATCGAGTCCATGAGTCGCCGATTGCGCGAGCGCGTGCAGGAACTTCAGACCCAGCAGCGCGAACACCACGCCATCCTCCAGGCGATGAACAGCGGCGTGCTCGCCATCGACATGCAGCACCGGATCGTCAGCACCAACCGCATGACGGCGGATCTGTTCCAGCTTGATCCGGACGGGGTGCGCGGCCGGTTGCTGCAGGAGGCGATCCGCTCCCCCGAACTGAACCGCTACATCGCCGACGCGTTCGAGCAGAATGACGGTGCGGCGACGGAACTGCGGCTGAAGAATCAGCGCGGAACGGTGTTGCAGGTCACCAGCAGCCGCATGCTCAACCCGAAGGGACAGACCGTCGGACTCCTGGTGGTCCTGAACGATGTGACGGCGATTCGGAGACTCGAATCCATGCGCAGCGATTTCGCGGCCAACGTTTCGCACGAGCTCCGCACGCCCATCACGAACATCAAGGGATACGTCGAAACGATGCTCGATGTCGGCGTCGACGATGTTGAGCAGTCGACCCGGTTTCTGGAGATCATCAAACGCAGCAGCGACCGTCTCGCTGCGATTGTTGAGGACATTCTGTCCCTGGCGTGGCTGGAACAACCGGACACCAAGAGTGTCCTGCTCCGCGAGAAGATGCCGATCGACCAGATCGTCGATTCCGTCATCGGCCAGTTTCAGAATGCCGCGGCGGCAAAGGAGATCCGACTGGAGCACGATGTCCCCAAAGGACTTGAAGTTGCGGTCAATGCACAGCTGATCGAGCAGGCCCTGGCGAACTTCGTCTCCAACGCCATCAAATACAGCCCCAGCGATACGACCGTTTCCATCGAAGCGCAACATTTGCCCGAATCGAACGAGGTCAAAATCACCGTCATCGATCAGGGAGCGGGCATTTCCGAAGCACACCTCCAGCGGGTTTTCGAACGGTTTTACCGCGTGGACAAGGCGCGCAGCCGGGAACTGGGCGGCACGGGACTGGGGCTGGCGATCGTCAAACACATCGCGCTGGTGCACGGCGGCCGGGTCAGCGTCGAGAGCGAACTCGGCCGGGGCAGCCGATTCAGTCTCTTCCTCCCCGACCACGTGTAATTTTTCGGGTCTTCCGGGAATCGTGTGGGTGAGGCGTGACTCAGCCCCTCCCCCCGGGGGCTTCGCCGCCAGCCGCCAGCCGCCAAAAGAAAGCCCTCCGCCTCCGCCCCTCCGTCGCTCCGTGCCTCCGTGCCTTCGTGCCTTCGTGCCTCTCCCGAAAACCCCTCATCCGCGCGGATCACTCGCGCAGATTCCCGAAGCGCCGATTTTTCTTCATGTTTTCGCCGCCAATCGCCCGACGGAAGGGGCACCGCTCCGGCGGCGCAAGCAAGTCAGCACAAACATCTTGCGCAATGGACATACGCCCTGAACCATTTTTTAACGTTCGGTCGGGATTCTTCCCGCATTCATCCGCCCCCTCCAACGATTGTTTTCTCTACTTTACAAGGACGACACACTATGCAAAGGCACGCGCTTTCTCTTCTGACTGTGGGTTCCGTGCTCGGACTGACGATGGGCGCCGGTGCTTCCACCGACACCGACGTCATCAACGAGCTGCGTGAACAGGTTTCCGCGCTGCAGAACGAAGTGAATTCACTTCGCAACGGCTCGGATGACAACTGGATGACCGAGCAGCGCGCGAACGAGATTCGCTCGCTGGTTCACGATGTGCTGGCGGACGCCGACACCCGCGCCAGCCTGCTCCAGAGCGGCATGGGCGCCGGTCACGACGGCCGCTTCTTCCTCGCCAGCTCCGATGGCAACTTCCGGATGAACATCTCCGGCCGGACGCAGCTCCGCTACGTCTACAACTACCAGGACAATTCGCCCGATGACAATCACCGCTCCGGCTTCGAACTTCGGCGCACGCGTCTGAATTTCGCCGGCCACGTCGTCAACCCCAACTGGACCTACCAGATTCAGGGTGACTTCAACCGGTCCGGCGGCGGGTTCCGTCTGCTCGACGGCTGGCTCGGCTACACGATGGACAACGGCATTCGCGTCCGCGGCGGCCAGTTCCGTCCCGGATTCTTCTACGAGGACTCCAACTCCAGCGCCCGCCAGCAACTCGTCGAGCGCTCGCTCGTCAACGCCGCGTTCGCCCAGGGCCGTACGCAGGGCATCGAGTTCAGCGGCAATGCCGGTGACAACATCCGCTGGAGCGCGATGTACTCCGAAGGGTTTTCCAACAATACCGGCACGTTCGGCGGCGGCAACGTCACGCCGTGGCAGGCCCGCACGACCGAGTACGCCTTCTCCGGCCGCGTCGACTTCCTCGCCGCCGGCAACTGGCGCCAGTTCCGTGATTTCTCCAGCTGGTCCGATGAGGAATTCGGCGCCCGCATCGGTGCCGGCCTGATCTGGCAGCAGGAAGAATTCGGAACCACCGACGACGGTGAGGTCGAAACCTTCCGCTGGACCATCGACGCCAGCGTCGCCTTCGGTGGTGCGAACATCTTTGCCGCCTTCGTCGGCAACCACGAGGACACCAACGACGGCGGCAGCGTCGATCAGTACGGCCTCGTCGTTCAGGGCGGCTTCTTCTTCGTGCCCGATGAGTGGGAAGCGTTCGTCCGCTACGAATGGGGCGATGCCGACTCCGCGAGCATCAAGGATCTGAGCGTGGTCACCTTCGGCGCGACCCGCTACTTCGCCGGCCACAACGCCAAGTGGACCACCGACATCGGTATCGGCATCAACGAAGTCGACAGCTTCTGGGCCTCCAGCGGAGCCGGCTGGCGCGCCGACGCCTCCGGTGAAGATACCCAGGTCGTCATCCGCTCCCAGTTTCAGCTCGCCTTCTGATTGCGCTTGACACGAAAGTACCCATCCACCCGTCAATGTTCGACTCTCCTATCTGTCGGCAACTGACGGTTGACTCAGCCGGCCGGATCCCAACGGGGTCCGGCCGGTTTTCCTTTTGGTCCTGCAAATCATGCGCAAGCCGCGCATGAGCTGAACGAAATCTGAACGCAGTCCGGAAAAAATTCCCCCAGTGAAGAAAGTCATCCTCGACCGACTCTCCGTTCGAGCGGTCCCACACCAAAAGAAGGAAATGAAACCCATGAGGAAATTCAACCAGATCCTGTTCGCCAGCGTGATCGCCGGCTTCGGTGCCAGCATCGCCCTCGCCGATGACGAAGCCCCCAGCGTCGACCCCAATCTCCCGGCCTACGAGCGCGTTTCCGGCATCTCCGGCAACCTCAGCTCGATCGGCTCGGACACCCTCAACAACCTGATGACGCTCTGGGCCGAAGAATTCCGCGGCTTCTACCCCAACGTCAACATTCAGATCCAGGGTGCCGGTACCTCCACCGCGCCCCCCGCGGTCACCGAAGGCACCGCGAACTTCGGCCCGATGAGCCGCGGCATGCGAGAAGGCGAGATCCAGTCCTTCGAAGAGCGGCACGGCTACCCGCCCACGCTCGTTCCCGTCGCCATCGACACCATCGCGGTCTACGTGCACCGTGACAACCCGATCGAAGGCCTCTCCCTTCAGCAGGTCGACGCGATCTTCTCCGCCACCCGCCGCTGCGGCCATGACAGTGACATCACCCGCTGGGGCCAGGTCGACATGACCGGCGCCTGGCGCAACCGCGATATCACCCTCTACAGCCGTAACGCCGTCTCCGGCACCTACGGCTTCTTCCGCCAGCACGCCCTCTGCGATGGTGACTTCAAGAGCTCCATCAACGAGCAGCCCGGCTCCGCTTCCGTCGTTCAGGGCGTCAGCGAAACCATCGGCGGTATCGGCTACTCCGGCATCGGCTACCGCACCAGCGGCGTCCGCGTCGTCCCGCTCGCCCGTGAGCACGGCTCGACGCCCGTCATGCCCACCGGTGAAACCGCCTCCAGCGGCGAATACCCCCTCGCCCGCTTCCTCTACCTCGCCATCAACAAGCACCCCAACCGCGACCTCAGCCCGCGTGACCGCGAGTTCCTGAAGATGGTGCTCAGCAAGCAGGGCCAGGAAGTCGTGAACCG
>SKZB01000259.1 GCA_007127615.1 Phycisphaerales bacterium
ACGCGATCTCGCGGCGGCGGGCTGGTCGGTCACGCTTCTGGACAAGGGGCGCGGCCCCGGCGGGCGGGCGTCTTCCCGGCGGTCCGGGCCGTACCGTTTCGATCACGGCGCACAATACTTCACGGCGCGTAGCGAGAGCTTTCGCCGCAGCGTCGATTCGATGGCACTGCGAAAGACGGTCAAGCGGTGGCAGCCACGGACGGCCCGAATCGATCCATCCGGGATCTCTCTCGATGAGGTGGACGATGAACCGTCAAATCGTCACCCGCGCTGGGTGGCCTGCCCCGGCATGAACGACCTGGTGCGCGATCTTCAGCACGGATTGGACGTCAACTTTCAACGGCGGGTCGAACGGATTGAACGGACCACCGACGGATGGGAAGTGACGTGCGCCGAGAGGGCGGAGAAGACCCGCGCGCCCCATCTGGTTCTGGCCATTCCCGCGCCGCAGGCCGCGGCGCTCTTGAGGGATCAGCCGGAAACGCGTTCCCGCCTGGAGGCCGTGAGCATGCAGCCGTGCTGGGCGGTGATGATTGCGTTCGACCGGAGGCTGGACGTTCCGTTCGATGCGGCCCGGGTTGAAGCGGGTCCGTTGCGCTGGATGGCCCGGCAATCGAGTCGTCCGGATCGATCGCCGCCGGAAAGCTGGGTGCTGCACGCTTCTCCCGAATGGTCGCGCAAACATCTGGAAGCGGAGGCGAACACCGTCGCGGATGATCTGCAGCGGGAGTTTGAAAGAATCATGCAGCTTGCCGGGCTCGAGGGAACCGCGGCGCCGGTTCTCTGTACGGCCCACCGCTGGCGCTACGCATTGGTCGATCGACCGCTCGGCGCACCGTTTCTCTGGTGCGATGACCGCCGGCTGGGCTTGTGCGGCGACTGGTGTCTGGGGCCGCGCATCGAAGCGGCCTACGAAAGTGGCCGTGATCTGGCCCGGTGCCTGTTGCGAAGGAAGGTATGAAGGCATGGAGGGATGGAGCGACGAACCGACGAAGCGACGGAGGGGCGGAGGGAGGCATAGAGGCAAGGAGGGATAGACGAAGGGAGCCCCGCGCGAACTCCGGAAGATCCCGTGTTGGCTCGACAACGGTGTGCTCCGGGACGGCACCCGACTGATCTTCAACCCCGCTCCATCCACTTTTCGCGGATTCGTACCGCGCAGAAAAACCCGGCCCTTTGAGGATGGGCCGGGAGACGGGCTGGTCGTTGATCGGTCGGGGCGACCGGATTCTCAGAAATCCATCTGCAAACCGACGAAGAAACGGTAATCGTTGTGCCGCCGGTCGGCGCTGACCTTCGACTGATGTTCGTGACGAAAACCCGCGGTGAGACTGAGATCAAGGTCGTTGTCGAGAAGCAGCGACCAATCCAAACTGCTGACCACGCGGAACTCGCCGAAATCGTCAAAGTCCGGGTAGAAGAGTGAACTGAACCGAAGTTCCTGCCGTGCCGACATCGCCCAGACACCTTCCGCGCCGAACATGCCTTCCGGTCGGACGTCTTCGTTGTCGGAGTTGAACTCCTTGATCGCACCGATACCGGCGAGCAGGTTGAGTTGCAGTGGTTCCGGCTCAATCAGTTCGTAACCCACACCCACGTGGCTGGTGAGGCGGTACTCCCACGACTGAAACTCATCGTAGTCAAAGCGGCCGTCGGCAAAGATGAACCAGCGGGATTCGGGAAGCAGCCAGTCGTGCCGCACGCCGGCGGTGAAACGGTTTTCGCTTCGATCGCCGCTGTCCTGGCCGAAATAATACGCGGTGTCGAGTGTCAGCCGGCTGGTGTCGGTCTTGCGCCGCGCGGTGAAAATCGCATTGGCATTGATGTTGTCCGTGTTACCGGAAGAGTAGGATCCGGCGGCGACGAGGCGCAGTTGCCAGGGCGACGGCTCGACGGCTTCACCGCTCTGCACGCTCATCGCCAGGCGATCTTCGGCGCGCTCCAGATCATCCAGCATCTGCCGGGGCAGGGTGACGTTCTGGCGCTCGAGTTCAATCCGGCCCAGAACGGGGTGATCGAACTGGACGGTGTCATCGTTGACGTCGAGGATCGTTCCCTTGAGCGTCTCGCCCGAACTCAGGGTGATCACATCGGTGGCCGAAACCGTGGCGGTGAGCCACGCGCCGGCGAAGAGGGCGGTGGCGCTATGGAACGCGTGATGTCTCATGTGAACGGGTTCTCCTTTTCGCATCATGTTCAGTCGGGCCAAAGATGGAAGTGGACGCATTGACGTTGCCGTGGGGGCGGCCATCGCACCACCGTGATGGGGGAGGGAGCATATCAGAACCTGTTTCCGCCCGGGCGGCGACGGCAGGATGAGGACGCGGAAAAGTGAATCCCGAAGATCGGGGCCCGGTGTTCCTTACCGGGCTGTACCGTTTCGGCTCCCGTTCGTACACTGTTCATCATGCGGTGGCGCGACTCAGAATGCGATTGGTCCCCCGGCACCCCCGGTCACTGGTTCCCCGGCGCTTGGCGATGGGTGCCGGTGCTGCTGCTGACGGCTCTGTCGTTCGGATGCGCGACGGCTCCGCCGGCTGCGAACGCCGATCCCCTTGCGGCCGCTCCGGAAGATTTTTCGCTCGATCTGACCATTCTGGTCGGACGCGGCGTGACCGAAGAAGCACGGGTCGCCCCCAATCGCCCGATGCGAATCGTTCTCTTCGCCGACGGATCGCTGCACGCGGAGTTCGACCGCGGGATGAACGCCAACACGGTGCCCGGCTACGTACGCACCCTCAGCCGGGGACAGATGGCCTCGCTGTGGACCGAATTACGACAACTCGGCATCGCGGAGCCGGCGGCGGCCGACCCGAACGTCAATTTCGCCACCGTGGCGCCCGGGCGGAACGATATTGTCACCCTGCTGGCGCTGACCGGCGATGAGTCGCGCTGGATCTTTACGCGTTCCCGCTCGTCCGACGGGGAGGCCGAAGGTGCCTTCCGAACGCTGACCGATCGGCTGGCCGCGCTCGCCTGGGCGCCGCCGGCCCTCACGGGACGCCGCATGATTCAGCCGGAACGATATGACTTCGGGCCCGATCCGTACGAACGGTACCGGCGATGAAGGGTCTGAATCTCAAAGCAATCCTGATCATCGGAATCGCCAAGGTTCTGTTCGTCGCGGCGATGGTCGGCTGCGCATCGCTCGGCCCGGATGGCGGCGTTGATCGCACCGGCGGGCTGGCGGTTGAACTGGAGCGGCGCGGCGACGATGATTCCGCCGCGTTCTATCGCCTCACCCGCAGCGGACAACTCGAGTTTGCCGGCGGCCGGGATGCGAATCAGAAGCGAATCAGTTGGACGGGGCAACTCGATGAAGACGACATCGACTCGGTGCGCCGCATCCTGGAAAATCACGGATGGCTGAGCGGTGAAGCGCCGCGCCGGATCGAGCGGTCGGTGCCGGACGGCGCGGTCAAACGGCGTTACGAACTGACCGTGCGCCAGGGGCGTGAGACCCGCCGGTATCGGGTGATCGGGCCGGATTCCGCGATGAGCGAACTCGATGATCAATTGAACCGGCTCGCCGCGCGGAGGTTCGACTCCGTGCTCGATCAACTGCCCCGCGCGGGCGAGCCGCGGTCGTCTTCCGATCGTCGGTGAGCGTGACTTGGAACTGAGGTGCATCCATGAACCGCAAGTACCGCAACCGTAGAAATCCGCGGCGAGGTTACGGATTGCTCGGCCTACTGATCACGCTGGTCTGCGTGCTGATCCTGTTCTCCATCACCATGACCGCGCTCAACCAGCGCATCACCGGCGAAGGGTCGCCCCGGGCGGGAACCGTTCGATCGGTTCAGGACATGATGCATCTGACCGGCTTGTACCAGTCGATGCTCGCCGGCGCCCGTGACTTTCAGGACCGTCGTTACCTGACGCCCGCCGGGGTCGCCCGGTCATCGGATCGTTCGTTGAACACCACCGCGAACTTTTATTCCGCGATGGTCGCGCAGAACTACGTCTCGCCGCAGAACCTCATCTCCGCGAACGAGTACAGCGGCTACGTCGAGCCGATGCATGATTACGACTTCACCCGCTACGACCCGCAACGCGGGCGGTACTGGGATGAGAACTTTCGCGCGAACCTTCATCGGCTCGCGCACGTCTCCTTTGCGCACATGCCGTTCTTCGGCGAACGGTACGAGCGCTCCTGGCGCGCGACCATGGACGGCCGGGTCGTGCTGATCGGAAACCGCGGGCCGAAGGACGGCATCGATGATCCCGATTCCATGACGTACGGCCGCGACGGAAACTGGGGCGGACACATCGTCTTCGGCGACGGCAGCGTGCAGTTCACCGACCGCTTCACGCCCGCCGGGCTCACCTACGAACGGGATGGGCAGGCCGATCCCGACAACATCTTTGCCATGGAGGACGGCGCAAGCGGACGGGACATGATCCTCGCGTTCACAGAAGAGATGACGCGCGACGGCCCGGTACTGCAGTACGACTGAGTTTCCGGCGCGCGAAGCCGGACCTGGCGACCGCGGGGAGGAAGGCCCGGTTTCTCATCTACCGGATCGAACGAAAACTAACTCGCGGCGCTGACCGATGCCGGTTCCACGCGCGCTTTCGGCTTGCGCAACCACCCGCCGGGCACGAGCAGCCCGACCACGAGCAGAAGCGCGCCCAACGCCACGCCGATCATGCCCGCAGCGTTGGTGTCAATCCAAACCGCCGCGCCGTACCCGCTGACGGATGCGAGCAGCGCGAACAGCATCGCCACGAGCAACATCGTCACGAGCCGGTTCGTGAGCAAATGCGCCGCAAGCGGGGGAACGATGAGCATCGCCACCACCAGAATCGATCCGACCGCTTCGAACGCCGCCACGACCGTGATCGCCGTCAGCGTCATCAGCAGGTAATGCATCAGGTGCGGATTGATGCCCTGGGCAGAAGCCATGCCGGGATCAAACGCGCTGAGCCTGAGTTCCTTGAACAGCAGCGCGACCACCGCGAGGTTGAGCATGAGCACGATCGCGAGGGAGACGATTTGGCGCGGGAAGGTCGACCAGGTCTGCCAGGTGAAGATCGCCGCGAGTGAATCCGGCGGCGTGATCCACAGCACGTGTTCCATCTGGCCGTAAAGCACGCAGTCGGCATCGAGATGCGCCCGTCCGCCGGCCGCTCCTTCGAGCATGATCACGCCGAGGGCGAAGAGAACCGTGAAGACCACGCCCATCGCCGCACCGGGTTCGATGCGTGCGGCACGATGAATCAACTGCGTGAAAAGTGCGGTCAGAACGCCCACCGCCGCGGCGCCGAGAAAGATCGGCAGGGACTGCATCGTGCCCGCGAGCAGGAAGCCCGCCACGATGCCGGGCAGGACGGCGTGGCTGATCGCATCGCCCATCAGACTCATGCGGCGGAGCACCAGAAACACGCCGACCACCGCGCAGGCCAGCGATGCCAGCACGCCGGCGGCGAGCACGGGAACGTCCTGCATCAGCATGACTTCGAGTGAGGGCATGTGGGCCTGGTGGAGGGCCTGGTGGAGGGCCTGGTAAAAACCTCGCAAGCGATGAGAAAGAAGATGATTGAAGTGTTCAGAATGTCGAACTGCGGGCAAAGTCGATGTCGATGGGGCCCCTGCCTCGCCGAGGCCGCCGGCGCGGCGATGCCAATCATAGGTCGTCCTGAAGCGAGAGCGGTGACTGCCCCGGTCTCCCGTCCCCATCCAGACCCTATCCGGCCAGCCCCGGTCTCCACCGCCGGTACGGTCCCCGGGTCCCGACTCCAGTCCCGAGCGGGTGCGGCCGCCGCCGATGGCGAACGAGTGAGCCGGCAACGATCACGGGTGACCGTCCGAGCGAGTGTGCCCCGGACGGACGCCGGATTGTTCGTATTTTTGCAAAAATACGAACGATCGGGAGCGGACGGCGAGTGGGGCAGGTGCTTCGCCAGGGGACCGGTTTCCACGGCCCGGCAAAAGTGGGCAGCAGTGCGCAGCATCGGGCCGTCAGCCGTCACCCTTCAACCTTCAACCTTCACCTTTCAGCCGTCACCCTTCGACCGTCAGCCGACGGCGATCGTTCGGCCGCAGTTCTGGCAAGGGGCCACGCCCGCTCTCGCCCGCTCTATCATGCGGATATGCCTGACCCATCCCTGCTCGAAACGTTTGCGACGCCCACCGATTCGCCTTTTCTGATTGAACACACCCACGAAGAGTTCACCTCCGTCTGTCCCAAGACCGGACATCCCGATTTCGGTGAAATCATTCTGAGGTATGTCCCCGCGGCGACGTGCGTGGAGCTCAAGAGTCTCAAGCTCTACTTCCAGTCCTTCCGGAACGAAGGGATCTTCTACGAGGCGGTGACCAACACCATCCGTGATGATCTGGTCGCGTCTCTGCACCCCGAATGGCTTCAGATCGTGACGAAATGGCACGGCAGAGGAGGAATCCGCTCGCGCATCTTCGCCACCCACGGCGATGTCCCCGCGGAATGGAAACGCGGATGAATGGGACCGTTCCGTAGTGACACCGGTCCTCCCGGTTCGAACGGGAACGGTCTGATCAACGTAAAGCGCCGACTCGACGCAGGAGCGCGATCGTCTGTTCCAGATCGCCCAGGCGGTTCAGGTCAACGCTGCGCAGGGTATCGGATGACAGGTCGTGCGCTGCCGCCAACTCCTTTTGGAGCGGATACTCAGCGCTTTCGTTGACGAAACGATTCTGCACCGGCTCGCTGAGCAGATACTGCAGGAACCGTTCCGCCGCGTCGGGGTTCCGCGCCGTTTCGAGAATTCCGGCGCCGCTGATGAGCATCGTGCCGCCGAGGTCGCCGGTGCCGTTCGTGCCGGTCGGGATGTGATTGGCGACGGGGAAGGACTCACCGCGCTCGACGAGGAAGCGGTGGAGGTAGTAGTGGTTGACGAGGCCGAGATCGATTTCGCCGTCCGCCACGGCCTGTACGACCGGCATGTTGCGGGGATAGGTTCTCACTTCATTGGCGATCATGTCGCGCAGCCAGCGTTCCGTCGCGGCTTCACCCAACTCGTGCCGCATCGCGGTGACAAAGGCCTGGAAGGAGGCGTTGGACGGCGCCCAGCCGATACGGCCGCGCCATCGTTCTTCGGTCAGTTCGAGAACGGAGTCCGGCAGGTCGGTCGGATCGACGCGCTCGGTGGAATAGCTCAGGGTGCGCATGCGGCCGGTGATTCCGATCCAGCGGCCGGCATGATCGCGATCGGCGGAATGCACCAGATCGAGAATCGGCTCCGGCAACTCACGCAGGCGGCCGCGTTCGGCGAGCACGGCCAGGCCGCCGGGATCCTGGGCGTAGAACACATCCGCCGGGCTGCGGCGGCCCTCTTCGAGAATGAGCGCCGCAAGGGGGCCGGTCGAGGCGTACTTCGTGCGAACGCGGATTCCCGTCTCCCGCCGGAACGATTCGATGATCGGACCGACGAGCGACTCCGATCGGCCGATGTAGATCACCAGTTCCCGGTTGATCTCTCCGGACGACGCGATCGTCCCGGATGACTTTTCCGTCCCGCTGATGGCGGCATGCACCGCGACCACGACGAGGGCGATGATCACCAGCATGAGGGAGCCGGCAATGAACGGGCGGGAGGTGGATGGGCGGATGGGCATGAACAGTCCTCAAGCAATTGAGAATGAGTCTCGATTCGCGGGGGAGGATAGCACATGCAGGGCAACCTTGGGAGGGCGGACTCGCAAAATGCGGCGGAATCCCCGGTGCTGCCTGACGGTGTTGCCTGACGGTGCTGCCCGGCGGTGGATGGTCACCATTGATGACGAACGGTCGCGGTGAGCCGTGATCGGCCTCACCCATCGGCCGGTATCGACGCCCGGTCCCGCTCGACCGACTCGAACCAGGTCTCCAGCTCGCGACCGAGGCGCTGAACCCGGTCGGGATAGTCGGCCGCGAGATCGTGCTCCTCGTTGGGATCATCGGCCAGATTGTACA
>SKZB01000229.1 GCA_007127615.1 Phycisphaerales bacterium
CCGCCCCGTGCGGAAACGCGGCTTTTTTTGTTTCTTGAGAAAGGCGCGGAGGCACAAAGGCACGGAGTGACGTAGGGCGAACAAATGCTCGTCGTCCCCGCGCAGACGGGGACCTATCCGGCGCGCGGGACGGTTACTTCGCGCCAATGGCTTCCCGCCTCCGCGCCTTCCCGGGGGAAAGGCCCAGCGCGGGAATGGTTGATCACTGATTGCGCATGAAATCCGCGACCTGCGCGAAACGCTGGTTCAAAAACCGGCGCAGATCGCCTTCGATCCCGCGCTCATCCATCGCGCGGCCCATGCACTCGAGCCACTGATCCCGCTCCCGTTCACCGATTGCGAACGTCGCGTGCCGCATCCGCAGACGCGGGTGGCCCCGCTTCTCGATGTACCGTTGCGGCCCGCCCAGCCAGCCGCAGAGAAACTCGTCGAGTTTGTCGCGCGAATCGCTGAGATCATCCGGATGCAGTTCGCGGATGACCTTGAACTGCGGGTCCCGGTCCATCTGATCGTAGAAGCTGTCCACGAGCGCGCGGACCTCCGCGTCGCCTCCGATGGCTTCGTAGGGCGTGTTGTCGGGGCCGAAGGGTTGCGTCATAACTCAAAGCGTGAACGGCATGAACGGCATGGCCTACATAACCCGGAAGCTCGGCTGCCGGCGGAAGCGGCAAAGAAGCGCGTCACTCCCCCTGGTCGAGAACGGCCATGAACGCTTCCTGCGGAATGTTCACGTTGCCGACACTCTTCATGCGCTTCTTGCCTTCCTTCTGCTTTTCCAGCAGCTTGCGCTTACGCGTGATATCCCCACCGTAACATTTCGCGGTGACGTTCTTGCGCACGGCTTTGATCGACTCTCGGGCGATGATCTTCCCGCCGATCGCGGCCTGGAGCGGAATCTCGAACTGATGCCGGTCGATCTGCTCCTTGAGCTTTTTGAGAATAATGCGGCTGCGCTGTTCGGCGTAATCACGGTGGCAGATCAGCGAAAGCGCTTCCACCGGCTGACCGTTGATGAGAATGCTGACCTTGGAGAGACGATCCGGGCGGTAACCGATGACCTCGTAGTCCATCGTTCCGTAACCCCGGGTCATGGACTTCAGCTTGTCGTAGAAATCATAGATGATCTCCGCCAGCGGAAGCTCGTAATCCAGAATCTGACGCGTTTCGGAAACGTAACGCTGACCCTTGTACACGCCGCGGCGGGCATCGCAGAGCTTCATCAGATCGCCGATGTTCTCGTTCGGGCAGATCACCTCGACCTTCACGATCGGCTCGTGGATGGCCTTGATCTTTGACAGATCGGGCAGATCGCTGGGGTTGTGAATCTCGACCATCGAATCGTCGGACATCTCGATCTGGTAGCTCACCGTCGGTGCGGTCTGGACGATTTCCAGCCCACCCTCGCGCTCCAGGCGTTCCTGCACGATGTCCATGTGCAGGAGGCCGAGAAATCCGCAGCGGAAGCCGAAACCGAGCGCATCGGAGTGCTGCGGTTCGTAAGTGAAGCTGGCGTCGTTGATGTGCAGGCGCTCGATGGCATCGCGCAGATCTTCGTAGTCGCCGCGCTTGCCCGAGTCCCCCGTGACCGTCGCCGGATAGAAATCACAGAAAACCATCTGCTGCGGTTCCTTGTAGCCGGGCAGCGGTTGATCGGCCTGATCCTTCTCCAGGGTGATCGTGTCGCCGACGCGCACGTCTTCGAGCGTTTTGATCGAAGCGATGAGGTAGCCGACTTCCGCCGGGCCGAGAGAATCGACTCTGGTCGGTGTCGGCGTGTACCGCCCCATTTCGCTGATGGTGAAGGTGCGCCCGGTGCCCATCATGCGAATCTTGTCACCGATCTTCAACGATCCGTCGAAGAGGCGGAAGTAGACGATGACACCCCGGTAGTCGTCGTAGTGGCTGTCGAAAATCAGCGCGCGGGTTTTCTCGGTCACCGGGTCGCGCGGCGGGGGGAGTTTTCTGCAGATGGCGTCAAGCAGCTCAACCACTCCCTGCCCGGTCTTGGCCGAACAGTAGATGCAGTCTTCCGCGGGCAGACCGAGCACGCTTTCGATCTCCATGGCGACCCGTTCCGGATCGGCCGCGGGAAGATCGATTTTGTTCACCACCGGAATCAGCTCAAGATTGTTCTCAACCGCAAGATAGGCATTGGCAACCGTCTGGGCCTCGACGCCCTGGGTGGAATCGACCACCAGCAGTGCCCCTTCACATGCGGTCAACGCGCGACTGACTTCGTAGGCAAAGTCGACGTGCCCCGGCGTGTCGATGAAATTGAGCTGGTACCGCTCCCCATCACACTCGTGGTAGACGGTGACGGCCGAGGCCTTGATCGTGATACCGCGCTCGCGTTCAAGGTCCATCGCATCCAGAAGTTGTTCGCGCGAGTCACGATCGGCCACGGCCTTCGTGGCCTGAAGCAATCGATCGGCCAGGGTACTCTTCCCGTGGTCGATATGGGCGATGATGGAAAAATTGCGAATGGGCACGGCTGTTCAGGGGTTGGTCGGTCTGGAGAGCCCCGCATTGTAGCCGCAAAGCGAAGTTGTCGCAGACTTTGGGGCGAGCGGGAATGATTCGCAACGGGCGGCGTCTCTTTCGGTAGAGATGAATCTCCGATCGAATCGGCGCGAATGGATTCCGACCGGCCGACCCATGCGACTTAACCGATCCCAGAAGTATGTCGAGACGGATATCATGCCCCAGATGAATCGACGCCGACTGCCGTGGCTCATCGCCTTCTCCGCCCTCTTCCTGCCCCTGTTTGCTCAGGCCGCACCGGCCGAAGCGCCGGACGCGACCGATGCGGACCGTGACAACGGCCCCCGCGATCCCGAGTCGTTCCAGCGCGTCGCCACATTTGAGATGGCGTGGCAGATTATCCGAGATACGCACTTCGATCCGGAATACAACGGGGTGGACTGGGAGGCGGCGCACGGGGAGTTCCTTCCCCGGGCGGAGGCCGCGGACAGCAACGAGGAGATTCGCTCGATCATCAATCAGATGGTCGGGCGCCTCGGCCAGTCGCACTTTGGCGTGATCGAACGATCCGCCGCGGAGCTTCTGGACGCCGAGGCCGCCCATCATGAAGCCGACCCGGCAGATGACCCCGAAGCCGAATCGGACCGCGAGCCGGAGGTCGAGGCGGAACCGTACAACCCCGAGCTCGCCGGCGGGCCGGGGACGGTCGGCCTGCACGTCCGCGCCCTTGGGAACGAGGTGACGATCGTTCGGGTCGCGCCCGGTTCACCCGCCGCCCGGGCGGAGGTTCAGCCCGGATGGAAGCTGGAGGCGATCAACAACCGGCCGCTGGATTCCCTGCTCGAGGTGTTGAACGAGCAACTCGACGAGGCCTCACGGGAGCTTTACATCTGGCAGGCCGTGCAGTTGCGGCTCGATGTCCCCGCCGGCGAGGTCGTGCGACTTCGTCTGCGCGATGGTGAGGACGAACGACGACGCATTCACCTGCGCAGCGAGCCGATGCCGGGTGAGATGACCCGGCTCGGCAACCTGCCGCCGATGAACGCGCATCTGGAAACCGAAGAGATGCTTATCCCCGCTTCCGACGCCGGCGGCGAAGAACGGCGCATCGGCGTCATTCGTTTCAACGTCTGGATGATGACGATCAACCAGGAGTTCGCGCAGGCGGTGGATCGGTTCCGCCACCACGACGGGATCATCATTGATCTGCGGGGCAATATCGGCGGGGTCGCGGGGATGATCATGGGCGTCGGCGGCCATTTCGTCGATTCGTCCACCTCGCTGGGAACGATGATCACCCGCGATAGCAGGCTGCACTTCCGCATCAATCCCCGGCGGGTGAACCAGGACGGTGAGATCGTCGCCCCGTTCTCGGGGAATCTGGCGATCCTGATTGATCGTCAGAGCGCCAGCACCTCGGAAATGTTTGCCGGCGGCATGCAGGCCATCGGACGCGCGCGCCTCTTCGGCGAGCCCTCGGCCGGTGCGGCGCTGCCGGCGTTCCTCAGCAATCTTCCCAACGGTGACGTGCTCATGCACGCCATTGCGGACTTCCGCGATCCGAACGATACGTCCCTCGAAGGCCGGGGCGCGATCCCGGATGAACCGGTCTCGCATCGACGCGAGGCCCTGCTCGAAGGCCGTGATGAGCCGATGGACGCCGCCGTGCGGTGGATCGTCAGCCATCCGCGGCGATAGGAACGGAGGCGACTTCAGAAATTCAGAACGCTCCCCGCCCAAGACAAGTACGATGGTGAGCCGAGACGACGGCCGATCCGGACGGACGGCCCGATCGAAGAACGAGAGAAAGCAAGAAAGGAAAGACCATGATGATGAGCAGGAAGAGCACGCGGAAGAAGTGTTGGCCGGGCATGGGCGGTGTGGCCGCGATCATTGGTTGCCTGCTCGCAGTCCCGATGCCGGTCATCGCCGGCGCCCCCCCCACGTCACGCGAGGTCGAGGATGTCAAAGCCGCACTCCCGACGGCGGACGATCTGATCGCGAGGCATATTGAGGCGATCGGCGGTGCGGATGCGATCCGCGCGATCAAGCACGTCACCATGACCGGCCGCATGGAAGTCATCGGCATGGGCATGGCCGGCCCGGCGACCATGCACGCCTCCGCTCCGAATTACTCGTTTGCGGAAATCGAAATCGCCGGGTACGGCAAAATTCTCCAGGGCTTTGACGGCACGCACGGCTGGGTCATCGATCCGGCTTCCGGACCGATGCTGCTTGAGGACGCCGCCCTGGCGCAGTCAGAGCGCGACTCGAGACTGCATCTGGTTCTCGAAATGGAGAAGTGGTATCCGACCCGCGAGACCACCGAAGCAACCGAATTTGAGAATGAGCCCGTCTATGCGGTGAAGCTCGTGAACAAACAGGGAAAGGAATCAACCCACTACTATCACCGCGAATCGGGGCTGCAGATCGGATCCGTCGGCACAACGGAATCGCCCATGGGGGAAATGCGAACCACAACGGTGCTGCGGGATTACCGTGAGGTCGACGGCATGAAGATGCCGCACACGCTGACCACCCGAGTGATGGGCATGGAACAGCGGATCACCATTGAGCGCGTCTCCACGGATGAGATTGAACGGGAGCAGTACCGGGCGCCGCAGCAGATTCAGGCTCTGATCGATGACAAGAAGGCACGCGAGCAGCAGGAGGAGAATGACGAATCATGATGATTGACCCCGGAGAAAGCGGCCCTTCGCGGCTCTGCGGGGACGTGGACGGGACGGACGACTGCCGGTGTCCTGCGTATTGCACGCCGCGGCGAGCTGAAGGGGATCGCGGCCCCGCAAGTAAACTTTAGATAATAAATCGACGGCGCGAGTTTCGCGCCGCACTTGGAAAGGAACCCACATGTTTCAGGAACTGAACCGAACCCTTCGACTCACCGCCACCGCGACGCTCGGTGCCGCCCTGCTTCTCACCCCCGCCGCGATCGGCGTCACGCTCAACGACGATGATGCGCGGCCGGCGACGGATGAGGCCGGGAGCAACCTGCCCGAAGCGAAGGAGCTCTTCAAGGCGATGCTGAACGCCATGGGCGGCAAGGAGGCCTTCGACAAGATCAAGTCCACCTACGTCGTCGCCGAGATGAATACGCCGATGGGTGACATGAAGATGGAAAGCCGCTTCGCCAACCCCGACAAGTTCCTCATGGAACAGGATGTGCCCGGCATGGGCCGCCAGCGCATGGGGTCCGATGGCAAGGTCGGCTGGATGCACAATCCGATGATGGGCTACGACCTCATCGACAGCGAACAGCTCGAAGGCATGACCCGCCAGGCGAACATGCACATGATGCTGCTCCAGTTTGATGATGAATTCGAGGAAATGACCACCATCGAAAGAGCCGAGTTCAAGGGCAAGGATTGCTACAAGGTCAAACTCGTTCCCAAAGAAGGCAACGGTACCCAGCACGGGTATTTCAACCGTGAATCCGGGCTGCTCGAAGCGATGGAAATCGAACAGCGGGGACCGCAGGGCCGCGGCATGACCATGACCATGGAGTTTGACGAGTGGAAGGAAGTTGACGACGTCAAGCTTTTCCACAAGCTGCATATTGATCAGATGGGCATGCGGATGACGATGACCTTCACGAAGATCGAGCTCAATGCGGTCGACAACGAGGTCTTCGAACTGCCCGAACAGGTGCGCGCGCTGGCCCGCGAACGCGATGCGCAGGAAGAAGATCGCGAAAGCGGCGAATGATCCGGATCGCGCTGGTCTTGTGATCCTCACGCCGTGCGATCCAACGATCGCGCGGCGTTTTTCTCTCACCTTCCACCCGGACCCGGTCCCCACTCAACCGAAGCGATGATGACGACTCAAACCGACGTCCCCACCGTTCAGCTTGAATCCGTCAGCAAAAGCTTCGGCGCGACCCGGGCGGTCGACGACGTCTCGCTCGAGATACCCGCGGGTAGTCTCTGCGGCTTCCTCGGCCCGAACGGCGCGGGCAAGAGCACCACCATCCGGATGATCATGTCGATCATCTACCCCGATGCAGGATCGGTGCGCGCGCTCGGCGGATCCGCGCTCGCCGCCAAGGATCGCATCGGCTATCTGCCCGAGGAACGCGGCATCTACCGCAAGATGCGCGTGGGGGAGTATCTGCTGTACATCGGTCGGCTCAAGAGCCTCGGCGGAGCCGATCTCAAGCGACGGATCGGCTATTGGCTCGATCGCATCAAGCTTCCCAACGTCATTCACAAGCGATGCCATGAGTTGTCCAAAGGCATGCAGCAGAAGGTGCAGTTTCTCGCCGCGGTGCTCAACGACCCGGAAGTGCTCATTCTGGATGAACCCTTCTCCGGCCTCGATCCGGTCAACGCGACCCTGCTGAACGAGATCATCCGGGCCTTGAGCGATCAGGGGCGCACGATCATCTTCTCCACGCACGTGCTGCACCAGGCCGAGCAACTCTGTGACCGAATTGTGCTGATCAATCACGGCAAGCTGCTCCTCGATGTGTCGATGGAGGAGATCATCGCACGCTTCGATCCTCGCACCCTGCTCGTGCGGCCCCTGAACGATCAACCGTTGAAACTCGACACGATGCCGGGCGTGGTTGACTTGACGGCCGGCGGCGAAGTCGGCAGCGTGGAAGTGCATCTGGAAGCGTCCGCCGATCCGCAGGCGATCATGCGCAAAATTCTCGATCAGTCACCGGTGCGTTCGGTGGAACTGCGTCGAATCACTCTGGAGGAAGTCTTCGTTCGTCTGGTGATGGAGAGCGAAGGCGAAGCGGCGGCCGAACGAGCCCGTGAGGAGTTGAGTCATGTGGAAGACGATGATCGTCGCCTGGCGTGAGTTCAAGCACACGGCGCTGACCAAGGCCTTCATTTTCGGAACGATCTTCTTTCCCCTGATTATCTGGGGCGGCATTGTCGTGGGATCGATCGTCGTTCGTCCATCGGAGACGACCGTTCAGGGCACGCTTGCCATCCTCGATCCGACCGGCCAGGTCTTTCCCGCCGCCGAACGGGAATTTGATCCGGAGCGTTTCGAAGGCCCCACCCTGGGCGAGATGGTGGAAGACGCGGCGCGCGGCACGATGGGGGCAATTGTGCATCTCGACATGACGCTGGAGACGCACACGGATCGGGACCAGTTGGAAACGCTTCAGAATCGTGTGCGGCAGCAGGATCTACTCGGGGTGGCCGTCGTCGGCGACGGTGTGCTGGATCCCGCCACCCGTGATGGCCATGTCGTTTTGTACGTCGATCCTGCCGCCAATCCTGATCACATCAGCGCGATTCAGCGAACGCTCGGCCGATCGGTGGTTCGCGCCCGGGCCACCGAGCGGAATCTGGATGTGGCGGAGCTCCGCGCGATGCTGAGCGATCCGCGGATCGTGACCCGCCGGCTGACCGATGTGGGCGAAGCCGCCGCGGGGGTGGAGCTGCAGAAGATGCTCC
>SKZB01000107.1 GCA_007127615.1 Phycisphaerales bacterium
ATATATTCAACACCCAATTCCAATGATGGGATCTGCAATCTGCTTTGAGCCTCACTCCAGATGTTAAGTGCCTGTTCGTACTCCCCTGCAGCCTCGGCCTCACGGCCGAGTTCAAGCCAGTACTCCGCATCCAGATTCACAGCAGCATGATTGCCGGATTGCATTGAAAATACTACAGCAAGTATAAAAGAAATAAATCCCATTCTTGAAAACTAATAGACATTCATGTTAAAGCTGATAGTACTGTATTATTGAATTCCAATCCTCAAAATGCGGAAATATGCCAATAATTCGGTTATTATTTTGATCATAAACAATTCGATTGGGACAGTCTTCCAATAGATAACGATGCATGGGAACCCCCTCCCAATTAAAGACATGTAGTTCAGCTTTATTAACACATTTTTCCTTTCCTGAAGTACGATAGCCATATAAGACGAAAATATGCTCATCATTAAAATCCAAATCCTGATAATAATTTATTCTTTCAGAATTGGATCGAATAAACCGTAACAATCCACCCTGTTTATGGATGGTTTGAACATAAGGCTCTTCGACTAACCGCGTCACGCTAAGCAAATTTAAAACATAGTCGTATATTTCAATCTGTCCAAAATAATTAGAAATCACAGCGATTTTTTTCGCAACCTGATTTACAACCATTTCTCCACTATATAAATAACCTCTGTGTGATTCATGAAAATTAGATTTATTCATATTAAACTCCGGATAGAATGGAGTGAATCTAAGGATGGAATCAGTTGCGAGATCATATTTAAATAATTTACCATCATTCACTCCCCCAAATCCTATCAACGTAGAGTCTTCCGGGATAAAGACAGCTCGTTGAGCCAGAAACAATTCAGGGGGCATTAAATAGCTTGATGCCGGCGGCCAAACATTATTATATAGAAGTTCAGGCAATTCTACTCGATGAAGTAAGCTGCGCCCCCAATCAAGAAGAGTAAGCCGGGGTTGGTCTTTGGGATCGTTATGAAGTAATGTAGGGACAGATGTAAACTCATCAGGACCTTCTCCTCGGGTTCCAATACTTTTTAGAAATGAATAATTCTCTAATGAAAAAAATTTAAGAAAATCTGTCTCTCCGTCACGTTCACGAATAGTAAGATAATTCCCTGCTACATTAATATGCCACGGATCATACAACTCCAGACTCACCTGTGAGATTGGGACAGGCTTGAGCGTCTTTACCGTTTTCCAGTCCTCTACATCAATTACACGAACCGAATTATCATAAACCAAATCAAATTTTATGTTTGCATCCTTACAAGAATTGCAAACCAAGAAAAGTACGAACAATATTATTGTATTGAATTTATTAATCATGTTTATTTGAAATAATGTGTATTATTTTGTCTGCATATGAAGGTTCGTAATATGGAGATCCGGCAAAAATCATAATCCCTTTCTCATTCAAAACAAGTGTCCTGTATCTTCGGAATGCTTCAAGTTTATTTTGTTGAATAAATATCCGATCTTTGTCTAAAAATATTGGCAACTTCTGGAGCATTTTATTTCTCGAAACATATTCGTTGAAATAAAAATTAGGGCTTCCTTCTGCAATAAAGTAGTAATTCCATTCTTTATCAAAGAGACCTTGATCTATAAACCCGGACCAGGCTCGCATCTCAATAATGCCTATATGACATTCGGAATCGACAAGAGTAACGACTGTTGGCTGATTGTTTATATGTTTAAATGATTTCGCAGTCATATTGAAAGGCAATAAAGAATCTGGAAATACAACTGCATTTGACGAAAATTCATGTGAAACCTTGCCAGAACATGAAACGAACATCGCAAGCATTACAATCGAAATAAAGAGTCGGAATGAAACAAAAAAATGATCTGATTTCATAACAATGAAAGTATATTTCCAAGAATATAATTTTCCCAATAAGTACCTCAAACTTATGTGAGGCACTTATTGGAGTATATGGATATCTATTGACAAGGACTGCTAAAAGGGTCAGGAACCGCATAAACCATCGCACAGTCGCAACAATCTACAATGTCTCTAGGTTCAGCACCACTGCCTGTATCCCATTTTAAATAACCTCCAGGACATTGTATTTGTCCGTCACAATCATTATTTGGATTAGATGTTCCGCTAGCCAATACCTGCGCACCTGTAATATTAAAATTCGTTCCATTGTTAGATGTCGATATACTTAGCACCAACATCACCACAAACATCGCGGTGGCCGAAACGACAAGGATTATTTTTTTCATTTTTTTCATGATTTTGACTTATTATAGGTTAGATTTAGTGTCACATACATCCATTCGTACGTGACACGTTTTATTTAATTAATGCGAAGGTGCTCTAAGGAGTACTCCGCTTTTTTTATCCACCAAATGACGGATAAATCCGCTTTCTATTTACTTTTTTTTGTTGCTTAATCGTTAAATAGATCAAAATTTTCCATGTGTTTCTCCACCATTTGACGCATGTTCTCGTTAAGCGTATCTATGTTTTTCCACACTTTGATGTAATTATGGGTAGTTTCTATCAAGAATAACATGCATATTCCCGCTCCGGCCATGAGCACTCTCTGAAAAAACTTTCCCAGCACCTTCTCCTGCATGAAGCCATAGAGCAACACTCCTACATACACTACAAGCAAAAAGAATCCGATGGCGCTCAGATACACATAACGGTCGGCAATGATGGCCGCCCGCGGGGTTGGTAGAAGGTGCAGCACCAGGGCGATGTTAATCAAAAAGAACAAACCACCGAACAGATACACTCGGTTAATTTTGTTTCGATATTCATAAATTACCCAGCAAAATACACCAGTCGCCAGCGGGTAGAACCAGAACCGCAGCGGAATGGCCTGGCCCGGATCCATCGGGAAAAAATAGAAGTACGAGAGGTTGTGCGGTATCATCAGTTTGATGATGTATTCCCAAAAACTGTAATTGGCAAACAGCAGCCGCTGTCCAAGCGGGTAGCTTCCGCCCACGCCTGGCGATCCCTGAATGGAAAGGGTGAACCAGCCGAAAAAGAGTGCAACCAAAATAAATGGAATCTTTTCCAGCCAGATTCCTTTCTCTTTCAGATTCTTACAAACTACCAGGTCTACTATCACCATTGAGGCTACAAACACAACCGCCTGCTCCTTTGATAGCAATGATGCCAAAAAACAGATCATTACGATTCCCAATTGCCACCACTTTCCTGTTTGCCTGTAAATCATATACACCCACAAGCCCAACAGATAGAAAAAACTATATAATGGAATTTTAGAAGCACTGATCCAGGCAACTGACTCTACCTGCATAGGGTGGATGGCGAATAAGAAGGCAACCGCCCAGGCAACGGTAAACCGTTGCTTCTCGCTTAGCTCCAGGCCGGGAATCATCAAAAATAACTTATGAAGCACCAATCCCACTAGCAAAAAGTTGAGGATGTGAATGATCAAAAAGAACAACTGAAACCCAAACGGCTCCATCCCGCCGGCCCGAACGATCAGCATATAGGCGAGCGTATTGACCGGGGAGTACTGCCCGCCGTTTGTTTCGGAGAAGGTGGTGGCTACGGCATCGGCGCTGATGGTATTGAGGTGTGTGACTTCAAACAGGTGGGGGTTGCCGGTTACCATCCACTGGTCGTCCCAGTTGGTGAGGAAGCCGTTGTTCAGTACTGGCGACCAAACCACCGCCAAAACCACAACCATGCCAACAAGGATGACGGCCCGGGTTATTGAATGTTGAAGGCTCTTCAGGTACATGGAATATGACTTATCGTTAACCACCTGATATTCATTTTGATACCGCTACAGAAGAGAATAACTGACGAAAATGATATTATCAACTATAAAAAATACCCACTTAGTGGGTAGATATGGCAGCAATTGACGTACATAGGGCCTTTTTTTATGCGTAGATAGACAAACCACACTCTCATTTTGATTTTTATCATAATAGAAATGCTATATAATTGAATGATGGCAGACAGAAATGACATATTACTTATGATTCAAGAATCCGTTAAGGCATCGGAACCGGATGCTACAATTATTTTATATGGATCCTATGCACGCGGAGATTACCGGAAAGACTCCGATGTAGATCTGCTGATCCTGTTGGATAAAGACAAAGTTACAAGAGAGGATGAAAAAAAATTAAATATCCTTTATACGACATCGAGTTTGATACCGGCCGGATCATCAGTCCTTTTATTTTATCGAAGAATGATTGGGAATCAAAACACAAGATGACTCCGTTTTATGAAAATGTTCATAAAGAAGGTGTGGTTTTATGAACGATATTGCAGTTCTTCAGACTGCGCCGCCAATGAGACGCCTTGCCCACAACCAAATTTCGCTTCGAGGGATAAAAGAGGTACCCGGTGAATCATGCAGATTCAATGGTTTTCTAATCATTTTCTTAATATCATCCAGATCATTTTAAAAACATTCCTGAATGGCAAATTATAATATTAAGGCAAAACAGGCTGTAACTTACGATGCGATCGTCATCGGGTCCGGAATCAGCGGTGGATGGGCGGCAAAAGAACTCTGTGAGAACGGCCTGAAAACACTTGTTCTGGAACGCGGAAGAATCGTCAATCATGTAACCGATTACCCCACCCTGGCTGATGATCCCTGGGACCAGGAATTGAGAGGATCCATCACACTGGAAGACCGAAAAATTCATTACAAAGGCATTCGTTCCGGGTTTATCGGTGAGAACAACAAGCATTTTTATACCAACGATCTGGAGAATCCCTACACGGAGGTAAAGCCGTTTCTGTGGATCAGGGCACATCAAATGGGAGGCCGCTCCCTGCTTTGGGGCAGACAATGTTATCGCTGGTCGGATCTTGATTTTGAAGCGAATGCGAAAGACGGTTATGGTGTAGACTGGCCGATACGATACAAAGACCTTGAGCCATGGTATACTTATGTAGAGAAATTTGCCGGCATCAGCGGTGAGCCACTCGGGCTGTCTCAGCTGCCTGACAGCCACTTTTTGCCGCCCATGGAGCTGAATTGCCTGGAAAAACATCTCAAAAACAGGATTGAAAGTGAGTTTCCCGGAAGAAATATGATCATTGGCCGGGTGGCACACCTTACCGAACCGCTGAACGGAAGGGGCACATGCCAGTTCAGAAATCGCTGCGACAGGGGCTGCCCGTACGGTGCGTATTTCAGCAGCAATGCCGTAACGCTGCCTGCCGCCAATGCTACCGGCAATTTGACAATCAGGCCTTATTCGATTGTGCAATCGATCATATATGATGACCAGGCAGGGAAAGCCTCAGGCGTAAGAATCATTGATGCTGAAACTCATGAAGTAATCGAGTACCGGGCCAGAATCATCTTTTGTAATGCCTCCACGCTCAGCACCACTCAAATCCTTCTGAATTCAACCTGCGACCGCTTCCCTGACGGTCTCGGAAATGACAGCGGCGAATTGGGACACAACCTGATGGATCATACCTACAGGATAGGCGCCATGGGCGAATCAGAGGATTTTGAGGATCAGTATTACAAGGGACGCAGGCCAAACGGGATATATATCCCGCGTTATGTGAATCTGCAGGGCCAGCCACAATCGGATACCTTCGTTCGCGGATTCGGTTTCCAGGGCGGCGCCGGACGCGCCAATTGGTCGAGAGGCGCCAATGTTGAAGATGTTGGAGGGGAATTTAAAGACAATTTAATGAAACCGGGTCCCTGGGAATTTTTTATTACCGGTTTTGCCGAATGCCTGCCTTATCATGAAAATCAGGTGTACCTGGACAGAGACAACCTGGATCATTGGGGCCAGCCTGTTCTTGCAATCGATGCGGAATGGAAAGAGAACGAATACGCCCTGAACAGACAGATCCGGGAAGATGCCAAAGAAATGCTGGACAGAGCCGGGTTAAAAAATGTGGTGGATTTTGATAATAACCATGAGATGGGATACGGAATCCATGAAATGGGTACTGCCCGGATGGGAAGAGATCCCGAAACCTCCGTTTTAAATGCCACCAATCAAATACATGCGTGCAAAAATGTGTTTGTAACTGATGGCGCCTGTATGACATCCTCATCCTGCGTAAATCCATCCCTCACCTACATGGCGATTACGGCGAGGGCTGCAAACCATGCCGTCTCGGAACTCAAAAAAAATAACCTCTGAACGTATGAACAGAAGAGATGCGATCAAAAAATCTGCTTTAATGGCCGGCGCCGTCCTGGCGGGCCCTTCCCTGCTTTCCCTGCTGCAATCCTGCCAGAGGACAGACCGTTTGAGCTGGCAGCCGCTATTTCTCAGTGAAGACCAGGCATTATTTATTTCTTCCTTCGTAGATACCCTTCTTCCGGCAACGGATACACCGGGCGGCCTCGACGTAAAAGCTGATATTTTCATTGATCTTGTTTTTGCTAAAACGTATGACAATGAAGCGCAGCAGCAAGTACGGAACGATATCGATCAGTTTAATGCGGATGCTAAAGAAAAATTCGGAGATGTATTTTCAAGATTAGATCCCGAAAACAGGAGAAGATGCCTTCTTGATCATGAAAACGAATCCGGAAAATTCAGGAAAAGTGTGTGGGGAACGGCTGTAGGAGAAGAAGAACAACCACCGGGTTTTTACAGGTCTCTCAAATCCATGGCGTTATGGGCTTATTTCAGTTCTGAAGAAGTTGGCAGGGAAATCCTCGTTTACGATCCGATTCCGGGAGAATACCGGGGATGCATCCCCTTGTCGGATGTGAGGAATTCGTGGGCACTTTAACATTACCCCGCTTATTTTTTCCAAAATTCTGTTCAACTATTACCGCTGCTTTCACTCACGTTCCAAACGTGAAATAACGTGAGTTCTGGATAAGGATGAAGATGAATGGAATTCAATCGTTTAATGCCGGTTATCTCTGTTGAACGTCCAAATTCTGTTCAGGAATCAATTTGAGCTTGCGGCAAATGGTAAACCGAATCTGTAAAAGCATCTACCTGGAAAATTTTCATTTTTATTTTCAAGGTAACAATTGCGGCTCAAGGGAGAAATGGGTTTTTTGGGGCTGTACCGGCAGTTGGAAAATGTGCAGGAGAAAGGGAGGGGGGTAAATATCGAATACTGAATAACGAATAACGAACGCCGAAGAATCATTAAACTCAGGCGCCCCTCAATCAATAAATCAATAAATCAATAAATCACTCAATGATTCATCTCATATCGCAAAATGGCCTCCCTGTTCTCCCGGCACCACGTTTCAAGGCTCCTGTGCAGTTCAGCCCCAGCTTTTTCTTGATGTTGCGGCGGTGGGTTTGAATGGTGGACGGTTTGTTGCCTAGTTTTTGTGCTATTACCCGGCTTGGAATGCCCAAAGCTGCCAGTTTCACTACCCGGATCTCAGTATCCGTCAGGTAATAACAGCAGGCTTCCTCAAATGAGAATACAGGGTTTGTTTGTTTGTTTGTTTGTTCAGGTGATTGCATGGTTTCATACCTCGTCATGATGGTTTTGAATGAATGTTTTTTCTGCAATGATGGTGACTGTCAACAACCCGGCCGCCCGTGCCTCTCCCCGTCGGCTGCAAACATTTCTCTTACAACAGGATTTACGAAAAGTGGAAATGTTACAGAATATTTTATTTTTAATGAATGGTTTTACCGGTTGATGTGCAGGAATTATCAAAAGGTTAGTGATCTGCGTATCTCTTTTGTAAACAGATGGTGCTGCTCTGTGTCAAATCTGTACCGTTGACAACCCCGATACTTGGCAAATGTTTACACTGCGAAGTATTTCACGTAGTCGTGCTTCGTAGTGTAGTACCTGCGCCTATAAAGAGACACCCCCCTGCGCCCCCCTTTTTAG
>SKZB01000069.1 GCA_007127615.1 Phycisphaerales bacterium
CCTCGCCGTAGGCCACGCGCTCGGCTTCGGCAAAGTTCAGATCGCCCGGTTCGCCCGACATGGATGAAAAGGCATTGATGAAGCGCTCCCAGCGATCGTCCTCCGCGCCGGGCGATATTGATGCCGGCGCATCCGCCGCTTCATGATCGTCCTCAATCTGTGCGGCCCGCTGATTCTCGCCCATCGTGGCGGCGTATGCCCCGATGCCGAGACATCCGGCGGCCAGAATGACCGACAGGATGAGTAATGCCAGACCGCCGAGCAAGAGTGTTCGGGCGGGCAGTTCACGAAGAAAGAAAACGGCGAATCCGATCATCGCGTAGACGAACAGAATGTCGCCGTACCAGATGAAGAGGGCGTGAAAGAGCCCGATTCCTCCCAGCAGCAGCAGGCGGCGAAGATAGATGGGTCCGAACGCCGCGCCTTTCGCCCCGGCCCGGTTCATCTGCACGATCATCCCCACGCCGAAGAGCAGCGAGAAGAGCGAGACGAACTTGAACTCGGCGAAGATCTTCATGAACGCCCATGCGATCGTGGAGGCCAAGCCCTCTTCGGGCAGGGTCGACGTATCGAGCGAGGCGGTGAGAGGCATCCCAAAGAAGAAAATGTTGGGGATCAGGATGCCGAGGATGGCGAATCCGCGCAACACATCGAGGGTGGCGATGCGTTCGGACTCATGGACCGGCTGCGCGATCGTCGTGCCGCGCCCGGCGGCGGCCGGTTCTTCAGTGGGTGGCATGGTGGGCTCGTCCCTGTCGGTGTTCGTCGATGAGCTTCAGCGGTCGCTCTTTCGCTCATTCGGCGACAGGATCGGGCGATTTCAGAATCCAGTCAAGTATGTCCTCGGTCTGTTTGAGGTCATCCAGTCCATGATCCGCGCCGGCCTCGAGAAGCTCGGACGCCGTGAAACGACCCGTGCCGACGCCGATGACCCGGCAGCCGTGGAATTTGGCGCAATCCACATCGTGCGGGGTGTCGCCGATGATCAGCACGGACTCGGCGTTGACCGTATCGCCGCGCAGTTCCGTGTACCGCTGCATCGCCACCGGGGGCAGATCGCGCCGGGTCGGTCCGTCGCAGCCCCATGCGGCGACTTGAAAATGGTCTTGCGACAGCCCCGCGGCGGAGAGCTTGATCTGACCCGTCTCCGGGTAATTGCCGGTCAGCAGCCCGACGGTCACGTCGTCCTGCGCGCGGAGAGAATCGACCAGAGGGCGCACGCCCGGCAGCAGTTGCGTCTGCGGATTGTCCGTCAGGCGGCGGTGGAGGTACTTTCGGTACGCCTGCCGAAAGGCATCGTGACTGGAGTCGGGATCGTTGATGCCGTTGCGTGCGGCCAGATCGCGCCAGATGAGCGGATCGAGCCGGCCGGAGGTTTCGATGCCGTCGAAGATGAACTCAGGGCCGAACAGTTCACGCCCGGCATCCTGCATGGCGTGAATGCCGGCACCGTGGGTGAGCAGGATCGTGCCGTCGATATCAAACAGGATCAGCATGGAAATTGATCAGCGCCGAGAGTGGCTCGGCGGGCTGCCGAGAGAGGATGGGATGCCAAAGGATCGTCGGGGACACGCGGGTCGATCAGCGGTCCGGTTCGATCGTCGTCTGCAGACCCTTGGAGGTGAACTGTTCCTGCAGCAGCTCCGCGTGTTCGCGGTGTGTGGCCACGAGCAGAGCGGTGCCGGACTTGTGCGCCTCGAGCATCCGGATCAGCGCGGTCTGGGGATTGAGCGATGTCAACTCGAGAATGGTTTCCACGACGTAGCCCATCTCGTTCCTGCTGTCGTTATGAAGCAGAACCTTCCAGAGAGGCATCCGGTCGAGTCGGGGCGGTGCGGTTCGCGGCCGGGTGGCCGTGGCCGTTCCGCCGCCCGCATCGTCGCCGTCTGCGGCTTGTTCTGCGTTCATGGCAAGATTGTACAGATCCGGACGTTTGTCGCACAATTCTTCGGGTTGTCCGCACATATTCTCGTTTCCCATTTGCCTGGATTTTTAACGGTTCCCACGACCAGATTCATGACCGGATCCCATGATCAGGTTCCATGACCAGATTTCATGAAGAGCGACATGGTAGCTCATCCGGGCGGCGTTCGGATCTTCGAATCGGCGCGGCGGGGGATGCTGCGGATTCCGGCCTCATTTCACTCCGCACCGGTCATTCCATCGAAACAATTCATAGGCCCATGCCCTTGAGAAAGCCAGCCGCAGGTCGGGGAGGGGTCCATGGCACCCGCCGGCCGCTGGAACGGGGGCCGGTTCAAGGCTCGACTTCACCGGCCGGTTGTCGGGCGGAGGTGTCCTGCGCCTTGTGATTGATCAGGTACCGAACCACCTCGCGCGGATCGTTGGTTTTGCGGAAGACCTCCCGCTGCCGCTGGGCCCCCGTGCCGTGGTCGATAATGTCGTGAATCTGCTCGAGACGATCCCGGCATCCGAGTTCGGTCGCCTGCTCGCTGCAGCGGTCGATGAGCATGCGCGCCATGTCCGGTGCGGGCACCGCGCGCATGGTGTCGGGGTCGACGAAGGTCGCGTCCATCCCCCAGCGTGCGGCGTGCCACTTGTTCTGCTTGGCGATCATCGGATGGCAGTCGTAGAGATACGCGCCGCGGTTGATGTTTTCGCTGATCGCGGCCACCAGTGACTGACAGAGCGCGACCAGTCCGAGTGTGTGATCGAGCGACATCGGCATGTCCATGATCCGAATTTCCACCGTGCCGAAGCCGGCATGCGGCCGGACATCCCACCACATCTCACGGATGGAGTGAATGAAGTTGGTTTCGATCAGGTGATCGACCAGCCAGACGTACTCGGACCAGTTGCGCATCGGATGCGGAAGCCCGGCGGTGGGGAGCGCTTCCATCAGTTTCGACCGGTAGGAAGCCAGCCCCGTGTCGCTGCCGCACCACATCGGAGAATTGGACGACAAGGCCAGCAGCGTCGGCAGATGCCGCAGCAGTCGGTCGCACATCTGAATCGCCTTGTCGCCGGAATCGACGCCGACGTGGACGTGCAGGCCGAAACAGACCAGACGACGCGCGACGTGCTGCATCGTGTTCATCAGCCATGCGTACCGCTCGCCGGGGCTGATGACCTGATCCCGCCACAAGCTGAAGGGATGCGTGCCGCTCCACACGAGTTCCAGATCCAGTTCGTGGGCGGTCTCGGTCGCCCAGTTCAGCTTTTCCCCCAGATCGCGCTCGACCTCGTCCACGGTTCGGCACACGCCGGTGTTGATCTCGCAGTAACTGCCCATGAATTCGGGTTTGAACGAGTCCGTCCACTTCTCGGGAACGAGGCTGAGAATCTTTTCGACCGAGTTGGAGAGCTCCATCGACCCGGCATCGACGAGCTGCATTTCCAGCTCCACGCCGAGCGTGTAGTTCTGGTTGGCGTTGAAACGGTAGGTCATGGGCGTTCTTCTCCGGGAGAGCGTGAGCGATCCTCGATGCGGTTCGTCGCCGTCACGTGCGGGGGATCACATCGTTGGTCACGAGATCGATCACACTCCGGCAGAGCAGGCGCGATCCGATCGCCAGTGCGGTCTCATCGATGTCGAAATGGCTGGAATGAAGGGGACGGCGTCGGCGGGGATCGGGCAGCGCCGCGCCGAGCCGCACCAGGACGCCCGGGATCAGTTCCTGATAAAACGCAAAGTCTTCGCCGCCCATGCTCGGAACGTCGATCCAGTGAACGTGTTCCGGGCCGAGCATTTCCGAACCGACCTGCGCCAACCGTCCGATCAGTTCCGGATGATTGTCCGTCGGCGGGCAGGCGTAGGGATACTCAACCGTGATCTCACAGCCGATGGTTTCCTTCATGCCGCGGACGATCATGTCGAGCTTGTTCTGTACCGCCTGCATGTCGTCAACCCGCGCGCAGCGGATCGTGCCGCTGATGTGCGCTTCATCGGGAATGGCGTTGAACGCTTCGCCGGCCTTGATCGACGCCACGGTGACCGCCAGGGGATAGCGCGTATCGATGCTGCGCGGGCCGAGCTGATAGAGCAGGCCGATCAGATTCGTCGCGGCGGGAATCGGATCCACCGCTTCGAACGGACGGGCGGTGTGGCCGCTGCGGCCCTTGATCGCAATCCGGAAGATTTTGCACGCGGCGGTGAGCGGTCCGTTGCGCAGGCCGACCGTCCCCGGCTCAAACGCGGGATCGACGTGCAGCGCGAGAATCGCCTTCACGCCGTCGATCGCGTTCTGCTCGATCATCGATCGCGCGCCGGTAGCGGTTTCCTCCGCCGGCTGGAAGATCAGCCGCAGGTTCTGGCGCGGCTCGAGCGGGCGAATTGATTCGACATGTTCGAAGAGCGTGATGCCCGCGGACAGCACCATCGTCGAATGGACATCGTGACCGCAGGCATGGCAGAGCCCCGCCCGGGTCGAGGCGTACGGCACCTGCTTGTCGTCATTGACGCGGACACAGTCGAGCTCCGCGCGGAGGGCGATGAAGCTGTCCGCCGGAGCGCCGAGATCAATGTCGCAAATCACACCCGTCTTGCCGCGCATGATCCGGGAATCGATCCCGGCCTCGCGCAGCGTTTCCGCGATCAACGCGGTGGAGGCGTACTCCTCGTTGGACGGTTCCGGCGTGGCGTGCAGGCGACGGCGAAAACGGACCATACGTTCGTGTCGACGGGTGATCGCCTGATCGAGCGCGGTGAGAAGAGCGGCACGATCCACTGACGAGTCGGATCGTTTTCCGTTCACCCCGGCGTGATCTTCGGATGCAGCGTCCTTCCGCGTGCGCGCCATGGTCCATGACTCCCGTTGCGTTTCATCGCCATCATAGCGGATGAGCTTGACGATCGGCAGGCAAAAGGCCAGGGCCGGAATGGCTTCGCGCGGGTCTTCGGACCGCCGGACGGTGCTCAACTGGATTTTCGCAGCAGGGCGGCGAAGAGTCCCGGCCCTTTGGTCGTCATGTCCGGCCGAAGTCGGCGATACCGCACGAACTTCAGTTTCGCGCTCTCCGCCCACGCTTCGAGATCCTCGGCGGCAAAGCCGAGATGATGGTGCCCCATGGTTCGCCGGTACTCCTCGCGGTCGTGGGCCACCATATCGATGACGAGCGCAATTCCGTCCGTCCTGAGTACCCGGCTGATCTCACGCATGACCTGCTTCGGATCCGGGATATGGTGCATGACCAACGAAACGACGGCGGCGTTGATCTCATCGGGACTGACGGGCAGTTCGGTCAGCTCACCCTCACGCAGGTCGACGTTTTTAATCCCGTCCATCAGCTTGCCGGTGGCTTCCAGCATCGCGGGTTCACGATCAATGGCGATGACGCGTCGAACGAGCGGGGCGAGAACCTGGACGACATGTCCCGCGCCGCAGCCGAGGTCCGCGATCGTCCAGCGTTCGTCGATGAGATCAAGCAGGGATTCCTGGGTGAAGTGCACGCCGAACAGCTCGCGCCGCAGCTCATCCCATTCGCCGCCGATGCGGCCGAAAAAGTCCTTGGCATCACCCCGCCGCGTCGCCAGAACTTCGCCCAGTCGGGCATCATCCTCCTCGTAGATCGGATGGTGGCGAAGCTGCTTGAGCGCGACTTCCCAGAGCGACCGCGCATCGGGGTGCAGGGCGTCGCGGTAGAGCTGATAGAGACTGGCCGTGCCTTCCTGCCGCTTGACCAGCCATCCGCCGTCGTGCAGCAGTTTCAGGTGGCGGCTGACGGTGGATTGCGGCATCTGCAGCGCGCGGGCAAGTTCGCCGACGCTCAACTCGTGTCGATTCAACAGCCGTAACATGCGCAAGCGCGCCATGTCACTGAGCGTGCTGAGTCGGGCGAGCAGGTTGGGGGTGTCCGTGGAATCACGCATCGGGACGAAGGCGGGGGATCAGCGGCCCGGCGGAAGCGCCAGGGTTGGTCCCGGGATCTCGCCGAGGTTGATCAGACGCTCCCGCACCTCCCGATGGCGCGGATCAATGCCGTAGGCCTGTCTCAGCCGCCGCACGGCGACCTCCAGATCGCCGATTTCCTCCGCGAATCGTGCGGCATCCAGGTACGGCGCGACGCTCCGGCCGTCATCGTGAATGATGGCCCGCTCGAACGCCGTGCGCGCCGAATCCGGATCTCCGAGTTCCATCGCGTACCGGCCGAGTTGACGCCAGGCGCGGGGCGACTGACTGGATTCCGCCCGCTCGCGCAGGAAGGCGAAGAGCTGTTCGTGGCTGCCGACCTGCAGCAACGCTTCGGCAAGGTCATCGGCAATGTCGTGATTGGCCGGCCGGAGCGTGTGGGCCACTTCCAGCGCACGCTGGGCGCGGCTGAACAGTTCCAGTTGCAGCGCCGCGCGGCCGAGTTGGTGCTGCGCGCGCCAGTCGCCGGGGTATCGATCGGCAATCTCCTGATACTCATCGATCGCGGCGCGGTAATCGCCCCGCTCGAAGTAGAAGTCGCCGCGATCGCGCAGTTGATCGACCGGACGCTGGGTCTGGCAGCCCGTCAGGGCCGGGCCGAAAAGGCCGAATGTGAGCAGCAGCAGTAAGAGGGAGTTCGATGATCGCATCTGAAGGCATTCCTCGTGATGTGGTCCGATTTCACATCATACCGCAGATCGGCGGAGAGGCGGACGATGTTGCCACGTGGTGCCGACACGACCGGGGGAGGAGCGCCTGCCCGGGCTTGCGAATCAGGAATAGCGGAGCCAGCGAATCAGTTCCAGCGGGCTCGGCGGCTTGCCGGTCATCAGCACGCCGACACGGAAAATCCTGGCGCAGAGCCACATCATCACGATCGCTCCGCCCCAGCCGACCACCATGGTCGAGATCACCTGAAGCATCGCCGGGGGTTCGCTGGAAGTGACCCGCATCACCATGACAAACGGCGTGAGCGGGGGGATGAAGCTCGTGACGGTGGCGATCGTCCCGTTGGGATTCTGGCTCACCGGCATGAACAGAATCCACGGCACCATCAGCAAAAGCATGGCCGGGGTCAGCAGGGCGTGCGCTTCCTGAAGGTCGCTCACCGCGCTGCCGATCGAGGCCATCATCGCGGCGATCATCAGGTAGGCCATGAAGAAGTAGACGACGACGTACACCAGTTGGGAAATCTCGATCACATCGTGCATGGAGAAGTAGAACAGCGCGCCGATGCCGAGCGCGCCGTACACCGCAATCGTGAAGATGCCCACCACGCACTGCCCGATGATCTTTCCGGCCATGAGCTGCATCGGACTGATGGCGCTGAGCAGAACTTCCATGACGCGATTGGATTTCTCCTCGATGGTGGTCGTCAGCAGGTAGTTTCCGCTGGCGAAGGCGCAGATCCAGAGCAGCACCATGAAAGCGATCGGGAGCATCTTCTGCAGCTCCACCCCCGCGGCGGCTTCGCCCACATCGGTCAGCCGGCGGGTCACGATCCGCGGATCGCTCAGCATCGCGCGGAGCTCCGCCACATCCAGATCCCGCTCGGTGGCCCGGGCGCGAACCACCGATCGGCCGAGCGTTCGCTGAATCGCGCTGATGTGATCGGGGTTGGCGGCGGGATCGACGTACAGGACGAGACGGCCATCCCGGTCGGCGGGATCCAGCACACCGTCGCCGACGACGGCCACCCCGAGCAGTTCCTGCTCCCGCACACGATTCTGTAGCGTTTCCAACTGGTCCCGATCCGTGTGCGTCTCCAGCGTCATGTCGAGATGCACAATCGCCCCCATCGTGCCGCGCGCCGCGTCTTCCACCATCTCGCCCAGGGTGGGGCCTTCGAAACGCTCCGGATCAAACTCCCGTTCGGCGGCAGGAAAGACCTGGCCGGTCGGATCGAGGATGGCAAGCGTGCCCTGAACGGTCGTCTCCGATGGACGAACGACGATCGATCCC